>JAUVNV010000046.1 GCA_030599515.1 Acidimicrobiia bacterium | reverse complement strand
CGCAGGAGCCTTCTTCGCCACCGTCTTCTTCACGGGGCCTTTCTCGGTCGTCGTCTTCGCGGCTGTCTTCTTCGTCGCCAAAGGTCACCCTGGGGTCGCGGAAAAGCAAGTGTACCGGCCGGCAGGCGGTTGTCGGTAGTCGGCAGTCGGTGAAGGCCTGCACCCTTCTTGCTCAAAGCTCAAGGCTTCGGACTGGCGACTGCCTCATCGGTCCGAGCGGGATCAATCCTCGAGCTGCGGGGTGAGGATGCCGTTCCCCTGATCCAGGTAGGTGCGGATTCTCGACGCCCGCTTCGGCCCGACTCCGTCGATCGCATCGAGTTCCTCAGTCGTGGCAGCACGCAGTCGCTGATACGTTCCGAACCGTTTCTGAATGCGGTTCCTCACCGAGTCGGGAACCCGGGGAACCGCCGCCAGGGCTCGGACACCGCGAGGGCTCACCTCGTCGTCGAGAGGAGCGAGACCGATCAGGTCACCGACTTTCGCCGTGTGATAGAGATCCTCGGTCGGTATTTCAGCGAGCCTGGCGACGATTGAGGAGCCTCGACGCGGTTTCCGGGGTTGGTAATCGGCGTTCACCAGGTCGACGAGTCCGGGAACTCCCTCGGCGACGTCGGTCGCCTGGAGACGCACGAGTGGGGCTTCATCTCCGAGCTCGACCGCTACGAGTTCGAGTTCCTCCACATGTCGGAGAACGAGAGCCGCTCGTTGGATGACCTTCACGGCGTCCCTCATAGTGACGATGTCGTCGATCTCGTAGAGCGAAAGACGTTCCACTGCGTCGTCCAAACGAGCGCGCAACCGCTCGAGCGACTGGAGCCGCTGGTTGGCCTCAGCGAACAATGCGGTGGGGGCCTGAAGGGCGAATCGCTGCTCTCTAACGTACAAGACCGCAAGATCACGGCCCTCCTCACTCACAGCGAGAACCGGTCGACCCGTCTGCGAGGCGAGCCGATCCGCTGTGCGGAATCGCGTCCCGGTCTCATCGGTCGGGATCCTCGGATCGGGGATGAAGTGCACGTTCGCCCGAGAGATTGTCTTCGTTACGTCGTCGATCACGATCCCGCCATCCATCTTGGCGAGCTCTGCGATCCGTTGCGCAGTAATCGGCACATCAACGAACCGGAAGCCGCCGGTGCACAGGTCGTCAATCTCGGTACTTGGTGCAAGGATCATCAGCAGGCCGGTCCCCTGCTGAAAAACCAGCTCCACGGCATCCCTCAGCGTCGTGCCGGGGGCGAACCGACGAAGCACATCGAGCGGTGGTGGCGCTTTCAGTGTCATCCAGGTCGCAGGCTAGTCCAACCTCTCGCTGGTTGGAGCCGATCAAGGAGCGATACGGTCCTCGTACGGGATCACCCGCAGCGCCGCTCGAGAGTCTTCGCCCGGCGGATACAACGCCAACTCACCGAGAACATGGTCGAGTCTCCGACGATCGGTGGCTTCGACAACCCGACTGATTCCGAGTCGGCGGCTCTCCGTCCGGCGACGGTCTGCCTGCTCAACCCTTCGCACCTCACCGGTTAGACCCACCTCTCCCCATGCAGCGGTCGATCCGAGAGGCACTCCCGCAACGGCTGAGGCGATGGCAAGGGCCGTTGGTAGATCGGCGGCAGGTTCGGTGATCGAGAGACCACCCATCACCGACACATAGACGTCGCGTCCGCCCGTCTTGAACCCGCCATGTCGTTCGAGAGCGGCAAGTATCTGATGAACTCGCGACGTGGGCAGTCCCTTCACGCTGCGCCGAGGCTGGGCAGATCGGGTGCGAACCGTGAGAGCCTGGATCTCAACGATCAGGGAGCGTCGCCCGTCAAGCGCTGGGAACAGCACACTCCCGGCCGATGTACCGTCTCGACCGCCCGAGAGAACCGCACTTGGATCACTCATCGGTTCGAGGCCGCGGTCCGTCATCTCGAACACGCCGATCTCGTTCACCGAACCGAACCGGTTCTTCATGCCCCGGAGAAACCGGAGGTTTCGGTGCGGGTCGCCGTCCAGAGAGAGCACGACATCGACCATGTGTTCGAGGCTTTTCGGACCGGCGATTGCGCCGTCCTTGGTGATGTGTCCGATGAGCAACACTGCCACATCGGCTTCCTTCGCCACTGCGATCAGACGGGCCGCCGATTCACGGATCGCGGTCATGCTCCCGGCGCCGCTCTCTCCTGCGATGCCGGTGACGGTCTGGATCGAATCGATCACCACGAATGGATACGTCCCGGAACGGATGAGGTCGGAGAGTTGGTCAATGTCGGATTCGGTCGTGATCAAGAGGTCATCCTCAACGGCTCCAATCCGCCGCGCTCGCAGCCCCACTTGAGGTCGCGATTCCTCACCCGTGGCGACGAGGACACTCACCCCGGCCCCGGCAAGCGCCGAACCGATCTCGAGAACCAGGGTGGACTTGCCAACGCCCGGAGCACCGCCGAGAAGCGCCACCGAACCCGGGACAACACCACCACCCAGAACCCGATCGAACTCATCGATTCCCGTGTGAAGGCGTTCGAGTCGATCGCTCACGATGCTGGCCACGGGTGTCGGCGCGACGACTTGCCGAACGTCGGCGGCCGATTCGTGAAGTGTCCCCGAATCACGGCATTGCGGGCAGAATCCCATCCAACGGCTTGTGCGGTATGAGCATTGGGTGCATCGGTAGTCGGCCATGATGCACACCGTAGGGAACGGGTGTGACGGAAAAGGGGGGCTCGCTGCGCTCGCCCTAGTCGGTACTACTCAGTACTCAGTATCCAGAGGGAAGACACGACACAGATGACAGGCGACAGGCGACGATGGTCTACCGCATGCTCTGGGCTGTTCGCTGTCCGCTGTCCGCTGTTGACTGGTTCAGCGGCGTCGAATTGCCCAATAGACGATCATCCCAACGACGGCGACGAGGAACAAGGCCCCGAGAACGTTCCAGAAGCTCCAGGGCTCAGCCACACGAACCAACGCAATACACGACATTCGTGCCACAATACCGGGATACATCCCCCCTTTGGAAGATCGCTACGAGATGGACCAGGACAAACCTGATTTCGATGACCTCTTCGAACCGTTCGAACTTGGAGAGACCCCACCAGAATCGGAGACGCCGCGCGGCCGGCAATCTCCGCCACCACCTGCAGCTCAGGCACCCGTCGCACCAACGCATGCCGTGAGCTCCGATGTGCCGACCGTTTCATGCCCCTCATGCGGAGTGCACAATCCAGATTTCAATCGCCACTGTGAACAATGCGGTGCCCGGCTGAGTCAGGATCCGCTCCCGGTGGCTCCGGCGCCGACTCTCCGAACCTCCCCGGGAGGTCGAGCCCTCGGCGTGCTCGGTGCGGTCGTCCTCCTCGTGGCGCTGGCGGCGTTGATCTTCAACGTGTTTCGCGGTGGCAGCGATGTCGCCGATAGCTCGACGACTACATCGTCGACGACCTCCGTTCCGGCGGCAGCCGTGGAACTCTTCCCGAATTCGGTCGAAGCAAGCTCGTACCTCAACGGCCACGAGCCCGAGCATCTGACCGATGGTGATGCCGACACCGACTGGAACGACGACGGTGCTCGAGGTGTTGACGGTTGGCTGCGGTTCTCATTCTCCACGCCGGTGCGCATCACCGAGATCGAGATTCAGAACCTCTTCGACGACGAGCGCTTCAAGAAGAATTACAAGATCCAGGGCTATTTGATCACCACCGACGACTTGACGATCGAGATCTCGGGACGGCTCACGAACACGAACGACCCGCAGCGCGTGCCGATCGCGAGCATCGGAACCACCGAATTGACAATCGAGGTGAAGAGCACGTATCCGGCGGAACCCGCCGGTGATCGCCCGCCGTTCAACGAGCTGGCGTTGCAGTCGGTACGCTTCTTCGGAAGCCAGGGGTGAGCGCAAGCCCTCGGTTGTCGCTAGTGGTTGCGATCCGTGGCCGGTAGTCGATGAGGAAGCGGCCGGTTATCGGATATGAGCGGGACGGACCGTAGCCTGTCGGAGAACCTGAGTAGCCCTCGGAGGTAGCGGTGGCAGGCGCTCCTCAATCCCCATACGATCTGATCGACTTGACGGGATCCGTGGTCGCGGTCACCGGTGTGGGGGGTGTCATCGGATCAGGCATCGCCCGTCGATTCGCCGCTGTCGGCGCCTCGCTCGTCCTCCACTACCGATCCAGCGAGCGTGCCGTCGGACGTCTGGCGGAGGCACTTCCGGTCGCGACGGTGCAAGTGCAAGCGGACCTGTCGAAGACCGGCGGCGCAGATCGAGTGGTCGACGTCGCCCTCAGCGCGTTCGATCGACTCGACGTCGTGGTGAACAACGCAGGCATCCAGCCGCTCGGCGATCTCGATTCGATGTCTCATGACGAGTGGCGGGCCGTGATCGACGTCAATGTGACCGGAACGCACCTGGTCACACAGGCGGCCGCGAAGTCCATGATCTCGGCCGGGTCGGGCGGATCGATCATCCACATCGCTTCGATCGAGGGCTTGCAGCCGACGGCCCACCACGGTCACTACTCCACATCCAAGGCTGCCGTCATCATGCACGCTCGCGCCGCTGCGCTCGAGTTCGGCCCCAAAGGGATCCGCGTCAACAGCGTCTCACCGGGACTCATCGATCGCCCGGGGCTTGGACTGGAGTGGCCGGAGGGTGTTGAGCGTTGGCTGGCGGCCGCACCCTTGAGAAGATTGGGCACCCCCGAGGACGTCGGAGACGCTTGTGTGTTCCTGGCGTCACCGCTTGCTCGCTGGATCACCGGACACAACCTGGTGGTAGACGGTGGCGTCTCCACGCGTTCGACATGGTGAATACGACCCGGATCCAGGTCCCGACCCCTGGAGGTAGCAGACATGTCACCTGACGAGATGGAGACCGAGCACCGGAACCTGAGTGCGATGCTGTCGCTTCTGAGAGTCCGCCGAGGAGATCTTCCCGCCCGGATACTGGTTGTCGGTGATCCCGGCCGCGCTGAGATCGCGGCCTCCCTCCTGGACGAACCTACGGAACTCAGCCGGAACCGGGAGTACGTCGTGTTCTCCGGTCATCATCGCGGCGTGCCGATCGGCGTGGTCTCTCATGGTGTGGGTTCGGCTGGAGCCGCTATCTGCTTCGAGGAACTGTGCCGGGGTGGTGTCCGTCGCATCATCAGAGCCGGAACTGCGGGCGGCATGCAGGACGACATCCAAGACGGAACGGTCGTCATCGCGACCGGTGCTGTTCGCGACGACGGTGTGACGCCACGGATCGTGCCTCTCGGCTATCCGGCCGTGCCGGCTCCCGACACGGTCGCCGATCTCAGATCGGCGGCGGCCGAAAATGGGGTGGGTGTCCACGAGGGGATCGTGCTGACGTCTGATCTCTTCTACCCGCACGATGTGATAGGGAACGACCTGCTCCTGTGGCAACGCGCAGGAGTCACCGCCGTCGAGATGGAGTGCGCAGCGTTGTTCGTGATCGCTTCGCAGCATGGCGTCGCATCGGGTGCGGTTCTCGCAATCGACGGGAACCCGCTGGCAGATCAAGATGAGGCAATGGTCGGCTACGACCCGTACCGCAGCGTCGTCAAACAGGCTGTTGAGGCGACGGTGCACATCGCCCTGGATGCGTTGGTCGCGGACGTCTGACGACCTCCGACTGGGCCTGCTCGCCAGGGGCAGGAACGACTACGCTGGCTGGCCCGTACGGTGACCTTCCAATCAATCGGAGAGCGCCGGAGTCAGGAAGACGACGACGATGACCACCCGATACGTGGCGGAGTACCTCTGGGTCGGGCCGGGCGATCCCGAGCTGGTCGCTCCAGGTCTCGTCGACGTTGCCGATGGGCGGGTCGCCTGGGCCGGCCCGGTGGGCGCGGCTCCCGAGATCGCTGAGGTAATCCGTGTCGGGGTCCCCGGTCTGCTCATGCCCGGTTTCGTGAACACGCATTGCCACACCCCGATGACTCTGCTCCGAGGCGCTGGAGAGGGTCTCCCCGTGGATCGCTGGCTCTCCGAGGTCATGTGGCCCCGGGAGGGCCGTCTCTCCCCCGAAGACGTCTACTGGGGCATGACCCTCGGCGCCGCGGAACTCCTACTCAACGGCGTCACGACGTCGGTTGAGATGTACTTCTACCCCGACGAGGTGGCCACCGCTGCCGGGGATGCGGGACTCCGCTGTACGGTGACGCCGCCCGTCATCGAGGACACCGATCTGGGCCGGTTCGGCACCGTTGAAGAACAGCTAGGGGTGGCGGTAGATCTGATCCGCCGGTGGGAGGATTCCGATCTGATCGACATCGGACTCGGTCCGCACTCCACGTACACACTGTCCGACGGCGTCTTGCGCGACGTCGCCCGGGTTGCAGCCGCCGAGGATCTCCTGATCCACATGCACGTGGCCGAGCAGAGATACGAGAACGATCTCTGTCTCGAGCGCTCCGGACAGTCGCTCGTCACATACCTCGAGAGCATCGGGATGTTCGAGACGCACTTCCTCGCCGCACACGGCGTGTGGCTCACCGATGAGGACCGGGAGCACCTGGCGCAAAATTCGGTGGGTGTCGCCCACTGCCCGGCATCCAACGGCCGCCACGCCTCGGGGATCGCCCCGATCGTGGACCTCCGACGGCGGGGCGTTCCGGTCGGGCTCGGGACCGACGGTCCCGCCTCGAACAGCCGGCTCGACATCTTCGAGGAGATGCGCCTCGCCATCCGAATGGCCCGGCTCCGGGAATCGAGTGCAGATGCGCTCACACCGATGGACGCCTTGACGATGGCGACGGCCGAGGGGGCGGCCGCTCTCGCCCGGACCGACATCGGATCGCTCGAACCCGGAATGTGGGCCGACATGATCAACGTTGCCGTTGACGGTCCGGCGTTCACGCCGCTTCTCGAGATCGAAGACCTGATCACCCACCTCGTCTGGAGTGCGAGTCCGGCGGACATCCGCGGCGTCTGGGTCGGCGGTCGGCGGGTCGTGGACGACGGGCGCTGTGACAGTGTCGACGTTGGGCGAGCACAGCATGAGGTGGCCGTCAGGGCTCGCCGCCTTTCGGAGGGATGATGTCACTCCAGGCCGACGACATCATCAGGATCCTCGGTCTCGAGGTGCTGCCACACGAGGGCGGGATGTGGGTGCAGTCCCACCAGGATCGCCACTCGAGCGCGATCTACTTCCTGATTCGTGAGGGGGACTTCTCTGCCATGCATCGACTCACAGGGCCCGAGATCTGGCACTTCTACGCCGGTTCACCGGTACAGATGCTGATGCTCTTCCCCGATGGCCACGTTCTGGAACCGGTCCTCGGCGGCGATCTCGCCGCAGACCAGCGCCCTCAGGTCGTGGTGCCGCCCGGTGTCTGGCAGGGAGCGTCGTCGACCGGCGCCTGGAGCCTTCTCGGGACAACGATGGCGCCCCCGTACGTCGATGACGGCTTCGAACTCGGAGGCGCCGACGCTCTCGGTGGGGAGTTCCCCATCTCCGTCGACCGGATACGAGCGCTGACACGAGGATGAGGACAACCGGTCCGACATAGGACGCCGACGCGCAGCGACCGATCATGAACCGATGCGAACTGTGGGCTGGCACGGCACCTATGCGCCTCTACGAGCCCAGGGTTCGCAGTGTCCTATGCGAGTGCACGGCGGAGGAACGCCGTGTCCGCGTTCGAGAGCCTCACCGAGTGCGTCAGGGCGCGCGCGATCGCACGGGTCACTTCGACGGTGTGTACGGCTGGCCCTCCGCTGCGGGTGCGACGGCGCGACCGAGTGCACCTGCGACGACAATCATCGTGACGAGGAATGGAAGCATTTGGAAGAATTCGCTCGGGATCCCGAAGTCGCCGATCGAGACGTCGAGGAACTGGAGGCGAGAGCCCAGCGCCCGGGCAAAGCCGAAGAGGAGCGCTCCGGCGAAAGCGCCCCATGGGGTCCACTTGCCGAAGATCATGGCGGCGAGGGCAATGAAACCTGCGGCGTTGGTCATGTTGTCCTCAAATCCGGCCTGCGCCTCCATCGAGAACCAGGCACCGGCGAGACCTGCGATGAAGCCGCCCAGGATCACTGCCTGGTAGCGGATCTTGATCACGTTGATTCCGAGGGTCTCGGCGGCGTGCGGCTTCTCCCCACAGGAACGGACCCGGAGCCCCCAGGCGGTGCGGAACATCACCAACCAGGTGAGGAACACGACCAGGTACATGAGGAAGTGCAACGGACGACCGGTGAACAACGTGTCACCGATGATGGGGATCTTGCTGAGGATCGGCAGAGCGATGTCCGCCGTCGGCACGCCCTTGCTGCTACCGCTCGGCACGATGACCTCGGAGCGGATAAAGCCCGTCAGACCCAGTGCGAAGAGGTTGATGACCACTCCGGACACGATCTGGTTGATCTGGTACCTGATGGAGAGCACGGCGTGCAGCGTCGCAAGAAGCCCGCCGGCGAGGATGGCGACGAGGATCGCGATCCACAGCCACCCGGGACTGCTTGCCGCTCCCATGATGGCGTACGTCATGAAGCCGACCCCGGCGGCGCCAAGCATCATCCCCTCGATCCCGATGTTGATGATCCCGGATCGCTCGCACCACAACCCCGTCATGGCTCCGAGGGCAATGGGTGTTGCCAGAATCAGCGATTGGTCGAGAAGGTTGATGACGTTGGTTTCAGGGGCGGCGGACAGGGCGAGGCTGATGGCGAGAATCAGCGGGATGCCGAGCGCCGTTGCGACGATTTGACCGATCAACGACCACCGGTCGTACTTGGCGGGCAGGAAACTGAGCGCCGCCGTGATCAGGTACACGATCCCGATGACGATGACGATCGTTTTCGGATTGAACTGCAGACTGAGCGGATCGGGAGGTGGTTCAAACGCGAAGGCCCGGGTCTCGGAGGTGATGGCGGGGGCAATTCCACCAAGGAGACCGATCCCAATCGACCCGAACACGATCCCGACGATCTGCCGTCGCCCGAAGCGGCGGCGAGGCGCGAGTTCGTCCTTGCCCAGATCCGTGACAAGGCGGGTTGGAATGGGCGTTCCCTGCGTCATGATTCCGCCTCCTCCGTCGCGACGCTCTCCATCTGGTGCCCCGCCTCACCTCGTATGTGGAACACATAGCGAACGATGGCATCTGCGGCGACGAACAGCAGAACCATCGACTGAATGATACGGACGACGTCGATGGAGACGCCCGCCTCCAGTTGCATCAGCGGGGCCCCCGCGAGCAGCGATCCCCACAGGAGCGAAGCCGGGATGATAGCGATCGGGTTGGCTCGCGCCAGCAGCGCGATAGCGATACCGTCAAAACCGATGAAGGCAAACGTCCCCGGCTGGAAGAACTGGTTCGTGCCTGAGACCTCGGAGGCTGCAGCGATTCCGGCGAACGCACCCGACAGTGCCATCGCCAGGATGATGATCCGGTTGACGTTGATGCCGGCGTAGAGGGCGGCGTTGGGATTCGTGCCGACGGTGATGGTCTCGAATCCGAACGTAGTCCGACGCAGAACGAAAGCAACAACGATGCACACCGCGATCATCACGAACAGCCCCATATGCAGGTTGGGTTGGCTGTCCACGATCGTTGGGAGCACCGCTGTGGGTGATATCGCCTTGGTCCGCGGCACGCTCGCGGTCAGATCTCTCAAGATCTGCGGGTCACGCGAGTTCACGAGCCACCGTACGCCGAAGAGGGCGATGCTGTTGAGCATGATCGTGGTGATGACCTCGTGGGCGCCGGTACGGGCTCTGAGCACGCCCGGGATCCAGCCCCAGACGTAGCCGCCGACGGCACCGGCAATGAGAATGATCGGGATGGCAATGACCGACGGCGTGTGATACATGAACGTCAGAGTGCCCACCCATGCTGCGGTGATGCCCCCCACGAGGAGCTGCCCCTCGGCGCCGATGTTGAACAGCCCTGCCCGGAAAGCGAAGGCGAGGGCCAGTGCCGACCCCATGAACGGCACCGATCTGGCGATGGACCCGGCCACCCGGTCCCAACTGCCGAACATCCCGCGCAGAAGTGCCCAATAGGCCTCGAAGGGATTCACGCCGATCATGGCGATCAACACGCCACCGACGATGAACGACAGGAGGATGGCGCCGAGCGGGACGAGCAACGGCTGAAGGTCCCAGGCTTCCCGAATCTTGCGGATGAAACCGGAGAGGCCCTTGTCGAGACGGTCGTTCACGAAGCCACCTCCTCGGTGTCCGGTGTCGACCCTGTGGCCATCAGGTACCCAAGCTCTTCACGCGTCGCGTCGGCACCGTCGAAGACGCCAACGAGTCGACCGCGGTACAGCACCCCGATTCGATCGGATAGTGACAGGATCTCATCCAGCTCTGCCGACACCAGCAACACGGCAGCGCCCCGGTCGCGCCGGTCGATGATCTGCTGGTGGATGTACTCGATCGAGCCGACGTCGAGCCCGCGAGTCGGCTGGGCCACGATGAGCAGGTCGACGTCGCCGGTCAATTCCCGGGCGACAATCACCTTCTGCTGGTTGCCGCCGGAGAGGGTATCGATGGGCACGTCGACCGACGGCGTCCGTATGTCGAACTGCTCGACGAGTTCTTCGGCCTCATCGTGCACGGCCGACGTATTGCGGACCCAACGTCGTGCGAAGGGGGCCTGGGAATACTTGTTGAGCACCATATTGTCGGCGACCGAGTACGAACCCACGAGGCCGTGTTTGTTGCGGTCCTCCGGGATGTGGGCCGTCCCCAGCTCGGCGATCTTGCGCGGGGTCAGCTTCGTGGCGTTGTGACCCAGGATCTCGACCGTGCCGCCGGCTTTGCGACGCATACCCGTGATCGCCTCCACAAGCTCTCGCTGGCCGTTGCCCTCGACACCGGCGATCCCGAAGATCTCACCCGCGCGGACCTCGGCGGAGAAACCGTTGACGGTCATGACGCTCCGTTCGTCCTCAACGCTGAGATCCTCAACTCGGAGAGCGACTTCTCCAGGGTGGGCTTCACCCTTGTCCACTTGGAAAACCACGTCCCGACCGACCATGAGATTCGCCAGGGACTGTTGCGTGGCAGTTGCCGGATCTGCGGTTCCGGCGATACGTCCGTTCCTGAGCACCGTGATGCGATCGGCCACGGCCAGCACCTCACGCAGCTTGTGAGTGATGAAGATGATCGACTTTCCCTGGTCGACGAGGCTGCGGACGACGGCGAAGAAGTCGTCGACCTCGCCCGGCGTCAGCACCGCCGTCGGCTCGTCGAGGATGAGGATGTCGGCCTCGCGGAACAACGCCTTGACGAGCTCAACGCGTTGCTGCTCCCCCACCGACAGATCTCCGACCTTGGCGTCCGGGTCGACGATGAGCCCGTACTGCTCCTCGAGTTCGCGAATACGGCGGCGAGCTTCGTTCATGGAGAGGAACGGCCCATTCGTGAGTTCATCCCCGAGTATGACGTTCTCGGCGACGGTGAACACGGGGATCAGTTGGAAGTGCTGGTGCACCATGCCGATGCCGTGCTCGATGGCCTCGCCGACGCCGGCGAACTTCACCTCTTCGCCTCGCACCTTGACGGTGCCCTTGTCGGGTTTGTAGAGCCCGAAGATCACGTTCACGAGGGTGCTCTTGCCGGCCCCGTTCTCGCCGAGCAGACAGTGGATCTCGCCCTGGTTGAGGGTGAGATCGATGTCCTCGTTGGCGATCACCCCCGGGAAGGTCTTGGTGACGCCGCGAACGTCAAGTACTGGGACGGGTCCATCAACGACGGTCATCATCCTCCATTCGGGCGAAGGCCGGTTTGCGAGATACTAGTTCATGGGACCGGACGTCTCCAATCATGAGGCAGGCCCGGCCCCCTTTCGGGGCCGGGCCTGCCTGCGTCTCTGGTGGTTTGGTCCGGAACTCAGCTATCGCAGAGGGACCCTTCACCGATGACCAGGCCATCGATGCCAC
This sequence comes from Acidimicrobiia bacterium, assembly GCA_030599515.1. Lineage (GTDB taxonomy): Bacteria > Actinomycetota > Acidimicrobiia > Spongiisociales > UBA5794 > JAHEEL01. The sequence continues at coordinate 1,038 of JAUVNV010000046.1, read as the reverse complement.
AGATACCGGTATCGATGTTGCCTTCCGCCAAGCCGAGCCGAACCGCCTCAACGGCCGTGGCGACGCTGTCGGGAATGTCCGCATCGTGGAACGGTGCGTAGGTGATCCCACTGTTCGCCGCGGTCAGAACGTAGCTGCCGCCGACGAAGGACTCCTGGATGGACAGCGCAATGTTACGGAACACGGCGAGGTCAACACGCTTCATCGCCGAGGTGGCCAGGAACTCCGACCCTGGAACCGTCCCGCCTTCGAAGGTGGTGAAGTACTCATCCTGATCGACACCGATGCCCCAGGCGCCCTCTGCAGCGGCAGCCTTCACGCCGCCGGAACCGGTCGGGCCACCCGCGCCGAAGATCACGTCCGCGCCCTCACCGATGAACTGGGCTGCGTCGGATGCTCCCTTTGCCGGGTCATTGAAGCTCTCGTTATAGATCGACAGTACCCGGACGTCCGGGTTGATCGACGCCGCGCCGGCTATGTAGCCGTTCACGAACTTCACGACCGGAGGTACGTCCTCGCGGCCTGCAACCACACCGACCACGCCACTCTCCGTGAGCAAAGCAGCCATCGCTCCTACGATGAAGCCACCTTCGTGCTCGTTGAAGAGCACGCCGATCATGTTCGCTGGATACTCCGGCATCCACTGGTCGATGCCGACGAAGTCAACCTCTGGATTCGCCGTGGCAGCTTCCCCGGTGTCGGTGGTGATCAGGAATCCGACCGTCACAACCACGTTCGGGTCGTTTTCGAGCGACGTTGCGATATTGGCGGAATAGTCGGCCTCGGACACCGTCTCGATGAAGCTCGAGTCCTCGATACCGAAGCACTCGAGCGCGCCAACCATGCCTTCGTAGGCGAACTCGTTGAACGTACCGTCGTCGACCTTGCCGATGTCCGTCACTAGATTGACCCTGAAGCCGTCGGGCGCCTGAAGACCGTCGTAGGTCGCGCACTCCTGCTCCAGTGTGACCAGAGAGGCATCCTCCACGTCGGGAGCGGCCGTCGTGGTGGTCTCAGCAGCAGCCGCCGTCGTCGTCG
>JAUVNV010000182.1 GCA_030599515.1 Acidimicrobiia bacterium | reverse complement strand
GGTGTGACAGAAAACGCTGCTCGGACACTGTTTCTGGGAAGAATCCGAAGAATTCTCAAGTCGCTCGTCGTCGTTGATTCTCATTGTCGTCGCCAGGCTCCCAGAGCCCCCTCCGGCCCTTCGGGCCACCTCCCCCGCCTCCGGCGGTGGAGGAGAAGATGGGTTCCCTCGGCTTCCTGCGTCGGTACGTCTCCCGGCTGTGGCGGTGGAGGAGGAGACCAGTCCCCTCGGCCGAAGGACGGGGGGACGCGGCGCCCTCGCGCCACAGGGGGGCTTTGGGAGCAGTCACCTGACGATGAGGTGCCCTGGTCGGCGGAGGAAGCCCTGCCGTATGATCGCGGGATGAATGTCGAGGCAATCAAGGCCCAGATCGCCGAGTTCCATCGTGACAGGAAGTGGATCCTGCTCCCCGACGCGGCCGCCGGGGCAACACGGCTTGTCCAGCAACTCAACGAGTGGGGCGTGGCAGGGACCATGGTCATCGCTGCCATCGAAGGAGTGGGTGATCTGCCGAACGCCGATCGGTTCCACTACACACGGACAAGCGGCGACACGGTCATGCATGGGATCCGCGCATACCTGAAATCCGTTGAGCATCCCTCGGCGTTGCTTCTCGGAGTGGTCGAGGCGTTCGACCCGAGCCACGAAGCGATGGTCCTGGGTGGAGGCTTCAGTCGTCTTGACACGCTGGCCGGTCGTCCCGTATACGGGGCGAGACCCGAAGCGTGGGGTGCTCTGGAAGACAAGACAACTGTGGATCGGCTCTGGGACGATGCCGGAGTCCGCAGGGCCCCTTCGGTCGTCGTACCGGTCGCGGACGCAGTCACTGCTTCGATCACAATCGGGTCGCAAGCGGGCACCGTTTGGGTCGCGGACAACACCGAGGGGTGGCACGGGGGAGGGGAGTATGCCCGGTGGGTTCAGAGCGCAGGGGACGCGACCTCCGCGATCGAGTGGTTCTCGAAGCATGCCGAAACGGTTCGGGTAATGCCGTTTCTCGACGGTATTCCGTGCTCGATCCACGGATTCGTCACCCGCGACGGTGTGGCGGTGTTCCTCCCCATGGAGATGATCATCCTTCGGCACGCAACGAAGCCTGAGTTCGTGTACGCGCAGGGGGCGAACTTCTGGAATCCACCCGACGCTGTCCGAGACGAGATGAGAACAGCAGCACGAAGCGTCGGCATGCTGCTCCAAGAACGCCTCGACTACCTGGGTGGGTTCGGGATCGACGGGGTGTGCACGCGGAACGGCTTCCTCCCAACCGAGCTGAATCCGCGACTCAGCATCGGTCACGGTCTCCAGTCGCGCGCAGTCGACATGCCGCTGGCCACCATCGAACGCATGCTCATCGAGGGAGATCTCGACGTTGATGCTCGAGATCTGGAAGACACCGTCGTTTCCGTCGTCACGACCGCACGAAGCGGGGGCATGCTCACGCCGTTGACCGCGGCGTACGATGCTGCGAAGACCGGTATCCGGTTCGATGGACCCGACGCGGTGGCGGTTGATCCGGACGAGGAGAACGACGGGATCATGGAGATCGGACCGGCGTCCATGGGCTCGATCATCATTCTGCGACTCGATCCGGATCGCACGCCGATCGGCCCGTCGGTTGCGCCGAGGGCGGTCCAGGCCATCGATCTGGCACGCGACCTGTGGGCCATCGACGTACCGCCGCTTGAAGCGGCACCGGACCTTTGTCAGTACGAAGCACGAAGTAGAAAGTAGAAAGAAGAAAGAAGAAAGTAGAGAGTGGAGAGTGGGAAGTAGGGAGTAGGAAGTGGAGAGAGGACCATCGATGTACGGCCCTGCCTCGAGTTCTTTCTACTTTCTACTCTGTACCGATCACGGAAGATTCAGCAGCACCTCTACTCCGGACACCGGTTCGTTGTCTTCATCTACGGTTCCTACGAAGAGGTCGATAGAGCCGGACGGGCCGTCGGTCAGACCCACGTCGAAGGCGTGCCAGACGTGGACGGACGAGCGGGTCGAGACCGACCGGTCGACGAAGACTCCAGTCGAGTCGGAGAGACGAATCCGAACCGCGTCGACGTTCGGAGCTGAGTAGCCGGACACGCGGATCGGGTAGAGGCCGACACCGGATTGCGGGCTCATGAGCATGATCCCGCCTTCGGAGGTTGGCCTCGCGATGGGGAGATTCTCCCGGGTCGGGATCAGATCGACGACGAGTTGGGCCGGGGATGTGGTCGTGAAGGCTCGAGCGGCGGCTCGCCTACCCAGGTGAATGTCCACGACGAGACCCTCGGCGATGCCCTCGACGACGAACCATGCGTCGACGAGGTCGCCGTTGAGCGTCGTGTCGGCGACCGCCGAATCAGCGATTGTATCCGACAACGTCAGGCGCACGATCCCGCTATCGGAGAGGATCGAGACCCCGACCGGACCGATCCGGGAAGCCGGTGAACCGGTGGTTGAGAGGAACTCGATCTCGATCCGCTCGCATCCGTCGAGCGCATATCGCCGGATCCCGCCGATCGCCCGAGCGTCGCGACCTTGACTGTCCAGTGCGGCAACGACTCCCTCTTCGACGAACGGCATCTCTCCCGAGCGGCACACGGGCGCATCGGCGGGGGACGTCGTCGTGGTGGTCGGTGCGATCGTCGTCGGATCATCGGCCGACTCGGTGGGAGCGCATGCGGCTACAGCGACCATGACGGCGATGAGTAATGGTGCAACCCTCATCGGGCGAGAATACCGGCGTCGGGAGCTTCGTCTCATTGGTCTAAAGATCGTGACACATCGACAATGCGAAAGATGTCGACCGCCTCACGTCTCTCGAGCTCTCGGGGAGCCCCCTCGGGGCCGAGCATGCAGACGTTCTCCAGTGTATGGGCCGGGCAACTCGTTTCGCTGGTCGGCACCAGCTTGACGGCGTTCGCTCTCAGTATCTTCGTCTTCCAGCAGACGGGATCGGTCACACAACTTGCGACCGTGTTGCTCGCTTCGCACCTGCCTCAGATTCTGATCACGCCGTTCGCCGGAGCACTCGTCGACCGCTGGGATCGGAGAAAGGCGATGATCCTGGCCGATGCCGGTGCGGGCATCGGAACACTCCTGCTGGTCGGCCTCTATCTCACCGGTTCTCTGGCCGTCTGGAACATCGCGATTGCCGTTGCGATCTCCGGCCTGTTCCAGGCGTTCCAGTGGCCGGCGTACTCGGCCGCGATGGCTGTGCTCGTTCCGAAGAATCAGTTCGGACGGGCCTCGGGCCTCATCCAACTCGCGGAAGCGCTCGGGGAACTCGGGGGTCCGATCATCGCCGGATTCGTGTTGGCGTTCTCCGGAATCGGTCTGGTATTCGCCATCGATGTAGCAACCTTCCTGGTTGCCGTCGTGACACTCCTCCTCGTCCGGTTCCCGAAGCCTGCGGTGACCGAGGCGGGAGCCGAGGGCGCAGGGAGTCTGTGGCACGAGACGATGTATGGATTCAAGTTCCTGTTCGCTCGCCACGGTCTGTTCGCCCTCCTGCTCGTCTTCGCGGTGGTCAACTTCGCTTTCGGGTTCATGGGTCCGCTGTTCGTCCCTCTCGGACTCTCGCTCACCAACGAGGCTGGTCTGGGCACAGCGTTCTCAGTCTCTGCGAGTGGCATGCTCATCGGCTCGATCATCGCCAGCGCCTGGGGTGGACCGAAGAGGCGCGTTCTCGGACTCGTTGTTGGGGGAGCGCTGCTCGGTGCGGCCTTCGCCGCTATCGGCCTCTATCCGTCGATCTACTGGATGACGGCGGTCATTTTCGTCGGCATGCTGATCGTGCCGACGATCAACGCGACCAGTCAGGCTCTCTGGCTGGCGAAGGTGGAAGCCGACGTGCAGGGACGGGTCTCCGCCGTCCGCCGCTTCATAGCGCAAGCTGCGCTCCCCGTCGCTTACGTGCTCGTTGGACCCCTATCGGACCGGATCTTCGAGCCGATGATGGCCGAAGACGGAGTGCTGGCTGGTTCCGTGGGTGCCGTCATCGGCTCGGGCCCAGGTCGTGGCTACGCGCTCTTCTTCGTGGTGATCGGAGTATCGGTGATGATCGCAGTTCTGGTGGCATGGATGTATCCGCCGCTGCGCCATCTCGAACGTGATATCCCCGATGTTGTTCAGCAAGGGTCGTCGAGCGAGTTGGAATCGAGGTCCACGGAGGATCCAGAGGTGTGATAGGTTCGGTCGATGCCCTTTCCGGCGCCCGATCCCGATCTCGCAAACCGGTTTCTCACCGGCGCTTCTTCCACCGGGGCGCTGTTCTCTGAGGCCCGACGCCTTCGAGACGAGGGCAAGGGCAGGACGGTCACGTACAGCCGGAAGGTCTTCATTCCGCTCACCACGATGTGTCGCGACCGGTGTACCTACTGCACGTTCGCGAAACCGCCCGGTGCCGGCGGTGCCTACCTGACCCCGGACGAGGTGATGGCAGTCGTTCGTGCCGGGGAGATTCACGGGTGCACCGAGGCTCTAGTCACTCTCGGTGACCGCCCCGAGGACCGCTGGCCGGCGGCCCGAGAATTCCTCGATCGGCACGGCCACACGTCGACGCTCGACTACGTCCGGCACATGACCGAGCGCATCGTCGACGAGAGCACGCTTCTCCCGCATGCGAACCCGGGTCTCATGGATGAGGAGACACTGTGGGCGCTTCGGAGATCGAACCCATCGCTCGGTCTCATGCTCGAGAACATCTCACCCCGTCTCATGGAGCCGGGGATGCCTCACCATGACTGTCCGGACAAGGACCCTGTCGCGCGAATGGAGACGATCGAGACGGCCGGTCATCTCAGCATCCCGTTCACATCCGGCATACTCGTGGGCATCGGAGAGACACCCGGGGAGATCGTCTCCAGCCTCTTCGCTCTCGCTGAGACGCACCGTCGGCGGGGTCATCTCCAGGAGATCATCGTGCAGAACTTCCAGCCGAAAGCAGACACGCGGATGCGGGGCGTCGAGCCGCCGACGATCGAGTTCTTCTCGACCGTCGTGGCCCTGACCCGCTGGATCTTCGGTGCGGAGATGAACGTGCAGGTTCCCCCCAACTTGACCGACGACTTCGGCGTCTACCTCGATGCCGGTATCAACGACTGGGGCGGTGTCTCGCCCCTCACGATCGACTGGGTGAACCCCGAAGCTCCCTGGCCACACCTCGACCACCTGCGATCGGTCACGGTGGATGCCGGATTCGACCTGCGACCGCGCCTGCCGGTCTATCCGGAATTCGTGAACGACCGGTGG
>JAUVNV010000171.1 GCA_030599515.1 Acidimicrobiia bacterium | reverse complement strand
GGTCGTTCCAGATGAGAACCATCGCGATACATCGGGCGAGGCCGACGATGATCAGACCGGTGCGGTACGCGGGGAGGTCGGGAAGCAAGATCCAGGCGAGCGCGAACATGACCGCAGGGCCGACGATCCAATTGAGAACCAGCGACGTCCCCATCAGCCTGCGATCGGCGGTGACCTCGCCGATCTTCGAGTACTTCACCTTGGCGAGCACCGGATACATCATCGCCAGAAGACCCAGGGCGATGGGGAGCGACACCGTGTCGATCTTGATCGTGTCGAGCGAGTCGTTCAGTCCCGGAAAGCTCCTCCCAAGCAGGAGCCCGACGGCCATGGCGAGGAGGATCCAGACCGGCAGGTAACGGTCGAGCGCCGGGAGCCTCTGGACGACGTCGGCCTCGTCTGCAGTCACGGGCTCGGTCATCTCAGGCAGAGGTTTCGGCGAGGAGATCCGTGAGTTCACGCACCGACGGGACGCGTCCGGTCGTCTTGACTTCTCCGTCGATGGCCAGGGCGGGTGTGGACATCACACCGTATGCGACGATCTCTCCGTAGTCGGTGACCTTGTCGATCGGCACCTCCAAACCGAGCTGCTGCAGAGCCTCGTAGGTGGCTGCCTCCAGCGCGTTGCAGTTCTTGCATCCTGTTCCGAGCACTTCGATCTTCATCAGTATTCCTTTCTCTAGATCACGGCGTTGAACAGATATCCGACGGTGAGGATGCCGCCACCGACCACTCCCACGAACGTGGCGAGAAGTTTCGGTTTGAGGACCCGACGCAGAAGGATCATCTCGGGGAGGGAAAGGGCGACGACCGCCATCATGAACGCCAGAACGGTGCCGAGGGCGACGCCCTTGTCGGCGAGGGCCTGCACAAGAGGGATCACCCCCGCAGCACTCGAGTAGAGCGGAATACCCACCAGCACGGCGATGGGGACGGCGAGCGGGTTGCCTGCTCCGGCCCAGTCGGCGAACAGATCTTCCGGAGCCCAGCCGTGAATGGCAGCGCCGAGTGCGATTCCGACCAACAGATACGGCCAGATCTTCCGGACGTTGGTCTTGACCTCCTGCCATCCGAAGGCGAGGCGGTCCTCCCACGGCATGTCCGTCGACGGTTCGATCACGTCACCGCGGAGCTTCGTTTCGAACACGAACGGCTCGACCCATCGCTCGAGGCGCAGTCTGCCCAGCACATATCCCGCGACGATCGCCACAAGAAGACCGAACACGACATACAGGACCGCGACCTTCCAGCCGAACATCCCGAGGATCAGGATCACGGCGACCTCGTTCACCATGGGCGAGGCGATGAGGAAACTGAGGGTGATACCGAGTGGCACTCCGGCGGCGACGAACCCGATGAAGGCAGGAACGGCCGAGCAGGAGCAGAACGGCGTGACCACACCGAGTCCGGCTGCCGCCACATTGCCGAGTCCCTCGCGTCTGCCGCCGAGGAGCGCCCGGGTGCGCTCGATCGTCACGAAGCTGCGCAGCACGGTGACGATGAAGATGATCCCGCTGAGGAGCAGCAGGATCTTCGTGGTGTCGTAGACGAAGAAGTGGATGGCTTCGCCGAGCCGGCTCCCCTGATCCAGACCGAGAAGGTCGAACACGACGAAGTCCCAGAACCGACCGTTGAGCAGGTACCCGACCACCCACGCGAATCCAACGGCGACGACGAGACCCCAGAGATTGACGGAGCTTCTCCTCGTCCCCGGCTCGGGGAGGAAGACGCTCACGGCCGCAGCCTCTCCGGAAGAGCGGCGGCGATCACCTCCGGTGCATCCGATGTCAGCGAGTAGTCGATCCATCGTCCGCGCTTGGTTCCTTCGATGAGACCGGCCTCGCGCAGCACCTTCAGGTGATAGGAGAGCAAGTTCGGGGCGATGTCGAGCCGATCCTGCAGGTGGCAATTGCACCGGATCTCCGGTGAGAGGATCTCGAGGATCTCGAGACGATAGGGATCGGCGAGCGCCTTCAACACGTCGACCTTCTTTTCAATGTCCATTGGAACAAGAGTTCTTGAACTATTCACGCCGCCATCGTACCCCACATCCTCCACACATGTCAAAACTTCTTGAAGTATTCGAGCATCAGCGTAGAACGGTCGCTACCACTCGACCTCCGCACAACCGCTATGTGACTCGGGCTCGACCTGCAAGGTCGCGTGGCCGATCCCGAACTCGTCTCGAAGAATCGTTCGCGCAGCGTCCAGCACGGGATGTGGATCGGCGTCTTCGAGCGTCATGAGGTGAACCGATGCGACATCCATGTCCGAGGTGAGCGTCCACACGTGGAGATCGTGCACGTCCACAACTCCGGGGATCGCCCCCAACTCATCGGTGAGTTCACCCAAGTCGACCGAAGGCGGCGCGGCCTCGATGAGGATCCTCAGGGCCTTGCCTCCGAGCCTCCACGCCCGCGGAAGGATGAACAGGCCGATCCCGATACCGAAGATCGCATCGACGTAGGCCCAGCCGGTGATCCAGATGATGACCGCAGCGATGATGACGGCAATCGACCCGAGCATGTCGGCGAGCACCTCGACGAAAGCGCCTTCCACGTTGAGGCTCTCCTCGGCTCCTTCCCTCAGTAGCCACCAGCACACCACGTTGACGGCGAGTCCAACGACCGCAACGACGAACATCGGTCCGCTGAGCACCGCGGGTGCCTCGCCCGTCAACCGGCGTATCGCCTCGAAGATGACGTACCCCGCAACGGCGAATAGGAGCACGGCATTGGCAAGCGCAGCCAGGACTTCCAGGCGGAAGACGCCGTAGGTGTGCTGTGGTCGCTCCCGCACGTTGTCCGCCGCCACGATGGCGGCGAGAGCCATCCCGATGCCGATCGCGTCGGTCGCCATGTGTCCGGCGTCCGAGAGCAGCGCGAGCGAGTCGGAGATGAAGGCGGCGATCGCTTCGACGACCATGAACGCGACGACCAGACCGAAGACGATCGTGAGCCGGCCTCGATAGCGCGACCCGGCCCGGAGGGAGACCCCGTGATTGTGATCGCCGCTCATCGTGTGTCGCCGTGGTGATGGAGATAGTGCTCGACAGCGACGTCCAGCAGCAGCCGCACGTGGGTGTCGGCAATCCGGTAGTACACCGTGCGTCCCTCCTTTCTCGAACGAACGAGACCGGCCATCCGGAGCTGACGAAGTTGGTGACTCGTTGCGGACTCCGACGCTTCGACGGTGGCAGCGAGATCGCAGACGCACATCTCACCGGCTTCGAGCAGGGAGTAGATGATGCCCAGTCGCCCGGGGTCGGAGAGGCTCTTGAAACGGTCGGCAAGCAGGGCTGCGTCTTCAGGATCGAGCAGGGACTCTCGTGCGAGGTCGACACGATCCGGGTGGATCATCCTGACCTCGCAGGCATCCCCGGCAGCAACGGAAGAGACGTTGTCGGTCACGACGATCAGCATATCTGAATATATGAACCACTCTTCATATTTTGTTGATCACCGGTGCGCCCACAACCGAGCGGGCACCCCCCGCATCCCCCGGTCACGACGAGACGGACAACGGTCCGCGGGTCGGTGCCCGTTAGTCCTCGTCAGATGGCTCCGCGAGCAGTGCGGCGGCGGTCGACGAACGGTAGGGCAGATTGATGAAGCGACGCTCCTTCGGCCGCACGGTGAAGACGATCCTCACAAGGGCGTAGAGGACGAGCGGCACGAACGACATCGCAAGACCCCAGAAGTAGCCGACCGGGCCTCCGATCTGCATCAGAACGGAGACCGCGATCGGGCCCACGATGGAACCGATCGCGTAGACGAAGATGATCCCTGCCGCGGCCCCGACGAGCTGATGCGGCGGCATCACGTCGTTGATCATCGACACCGCCAGGGCGTACATCGGGAAAGCGAGACTCCCGAAGACGGCGGCGAGCACGAACAGCCAGGGACCGGTCGGACTGGCGATGGCTGCGACGCTGGCAATCACGACCGCCGCGGTGGCCGTCACGAGGACAACGCGCCTTCGCGAGAAGCGGTCGGAGAGGTACCCGAGCGGATACTGCGAAGCCGCCCCGCCGATGATCGAGGCCGCCATGAATACCCCGACGAGACCTGGTTCCATGCCGACTCCTGTGGCGTAGACCGCACCAAGAGCAACGATCGCACCATCCGCGACGCCAGAGAGCACAACGGCCACGACACCCAGCGGAGCCACTCGCGCGAGTGCCACGATCGAGAACTTGACGGGGATCGTCTCGCTCGGCACCGGAATCTTTATCAGCGCGACCGGCACCACGGCCAGGGAGATCAGAATCCCGACGAGGATGAACAGCGTTGCGTTCAGCGGATCATCGATACCCAGCAAGAGCTGACCGAACCCGAGTCCGAACGTGACGACCAGCATGTAGACGGACAGCAGGCGCCCACGCGTCTCATTGGACGCCCGTTCGTTCAGCCAGCTCTCCACCGTGACATAGAGACCGGACATCGCCAGACCGAATACGAAGCGCAGCAGGCCCCAGGCAAGCGGGGCGACTAGAAGCGAGTAGGACAACGCGGTAGCGGACGCCAGTGCCGCGAGACCGGCGAAGACCCGGATGTGCCCCACCGTGATGAGCCGGCGAGGGATCGTCAACGAACCGAGCAGAAAGCCGACGTAGTACATGGACATCACCACGCCGATCACCACGGTCGGGAAGCCTTCGAGGTCGGCACGCAGCCCGAGGAGCGACCCGAGAAGGCCGTTGCCCACCATCAACAGGGCCAACCCGAGAAACAGTGGCAATACCGACGCGACGACTCCGCGCTCGCTCACTTCTTGAACCCCATCACACCCGCCGATCTCAGATACGAGGAAGCGCCGCAACACTAATGAAAGCGGTGAGTGCTACGCCACTTCATGCCGCCGAGCGAGATGTTTGCCCCGACCTCGCCCCTGGTGCTGGATTGCAGGCCCCAGTCGAACGCGACGACGGGTGCCGCCCGGGGAGGGGGGTGGCACCCGTTGACTGGAGCATCGTTCAGGTCATACGGTCGATCCGACGAGTTCCGGCTCGCCTCCCGGCATCTCCGTGTCTTCAGGTTCGACAACCAGATTCGGAAGGACCTTGTCCAGCCAGTTCGGAATCCACCAGTTCGTGTGGCCAAGCAACTTCATCGTGGCAGGCACGAGGAGCATCCGCACGACGGTCGCATCGATGGCGACGGCCACTGCGAGTCCGAGACCGAGGATCTTGATCGTCCTCAGGTCCTCGAGCATGAAGCTGCCGAACACGAAGACCATGATGAGGGCTGCGGCAGAGATGACCCGAGCAGTAACGGCCAACCCGTCGGCCACGGCCTCGGTGTTGTCGCCGGTCCGGTCGTACTCCTCCCGGACCCGGGTCAGGAGGAACACCCCGTAGTCCATCGAAAGCCCGAACACGATGGCGAACAGCATCATCGGGATGAAGGGCTCGATCGGCCCGGGTTGGATACCGAGCAGGTCACCGCCCCATCCCCACTGGAAGACCGCGACGACGATGCCGTATGCGGCGCTGATGGCGAGCAGGTTCATCACGACCGCGGTCGCCGGAACGAGCACCGAACGGAAGACGACCATCAGGAACAGGAACGAGAGGAGCAGCACGGCCCCGTAGAAGTACCAGATCCGCTGGGCCAGGTAGTCCGAGAAGTCGATGTTCGCTGCGACCGAACCGGTGACCTTGAATTCGGTACCCAGCTTCTCGTCGATCTCCGGGATGACGTCGTCACGCAGATGGTGGACGAGATCGCTCGTCGCCTCATCCTGCGGTGCCGTCTCGGGCGTGATCTGCCAGAGAACCGCAGTCGGCTGTTGCGGATCGTTGGGGATGGGCCCGGCCACCTGGGCGATCCCATCGACCTG
>JAUVNV010000131.1 GCA_030599515.1 Acidimicrobiia bacterium | reverse complement strand
TCGCAGATGAGCAGGTGTTCGACTCCGTATCCCGCTTCTACGAGCGCATCGATGGCGTTCGCGAGATCCTCGGTGATCCCGAGATCACGTCGACGCGTCTGGTGATGAACCCGGAGAAGATGGTCATCGCCGAGGCCCGTCGCACCTACACGTACCTCGGTCTGTTCGGATATGCCGTCGATTCGGCGATCGTGAATCGTGTTCTCCCGGACGCCGTGACCGACCCCTACTTCGATCGGTGGAGGGAGATCCAGGCGACGCACCTCGAGTCTATCGAAGAGGGATTCGCCGACGTGGACATCCGGAGACTGCGTCTCTTCGACGAGGAGATGGTCGGCCCGGACCGGCTCAGAATGGTCGGCGAGGAGCTCTTCGCCGAGACCGATCCCACAGATCGTCTGTCGGAAGGCCGCCCCTTCCGTGTGGAGGAGGACGGGGAGAATGTCGTGATGATCGTCGGTATGCCGTTCGTCGAACACTCGGACGTCGACATGATGCGCCACGAGCACGAGTTGTTCGTCACGGTCGGCCCCTATCGACGATCGATCGTGCTGCCGGATTCTCTCCGTCGGCGGCACGTTCTGGGTGCCAAACTACTGGAGGGCGAACTCAGAGTGACATTCGGGATGGTGGAATGATGTGGGATCGGTTCAAGGAACAGCGTCCGATTCAGAATGGGCTCCGTCGCGCCGGGGTTCACATGGCCAAGGCTACCTACGAGGTCGTCGGCGGGATCGCGGCGTTCGTCGACGAGATCGTCTCGGCCGTGCGCGAAGAGTCGGATGGCGACGATGACACGAGCGGCCCGACGAAGATCACCATCGAGTAGGGATCGCTGCGCTCACCGTAGTGAGTACCGGTACCCAATACTCACTACTCAGCACCGGCCGGCGGAATCGGTCTAGAAACTCGTCCAATCGAGGGTGTTCAGGGTTTCTGAATCCGACACCATCACTCCGCCGTCTGAGATCGTGACCAGATACCCGTCAATCACGAGGGTGCGACGGATTGGCATCCACCACTCTGATCCCTCGCCGTCGTGCGAGACGATCCCGGCCTTGCGAATCCCGTCTTCGGTGACCGTCAAGACCAGCGCCCCGGTCGGCGGAGGACCGTCTTTGTCGCCGTCCCAGCGTTGGTACGGGAACACGGTCAGGCCCGACGATGGATCATGCAGGAAAGCGTGGTGGTCCCACTCCAACTCGGAGTGGGCATCCTTCATCGTGAAGCGGTCGGTTCGGTCCGGACGGGTGGCGTCCGACACGTCGAAGAGGGATGCCTGGAGGCCGAGCGTGCGGCCGTCGAGATCGGCGTCCTGTCCAACACCGAGGAGATGGTCGTCGCCGATCGGGTGGAGGTAGGCGGAGTAGCCGGGGATCTTGAGTTTCCCTTCGAGCGTCGGATCCTCGGGGTCGGAGAGGTCGATGACGTAGAGCGGATCGACCTGACGGAACGTCACCACGTAGCCGCGATCGGCGAAGAACCGCACCGAGTAGATGCGCTCCCCGCGACCGAGGCCGTCGACGCTCCCCACCGTGCGAAGATCATCGCCATCAGTGTCGAGCACCGTCACCATCGATTCCGACTCGGGGCCGTCCCACCACTGGGGTGACTCCGTCGACGCGACGCGCAGATAGCCGTCGTACTCCGACATCGACCACTGACTCAACATGTAACCGGGCACCGATCCGGAAGCCTCGTAGTCGGCGCCGGTCGGTGAGAGGGAGAACTTATGGATCATCGTCCGCACGCCCTCAGGACTCTCGCCACGCTCGAACAGGATCGGGTCCTGCCAGCGAGTAGTGGCCACATAGGTCGCATCGCCCGACGAGTACACGATGTCGCCATCGGCGAACACACCCGTCGAGTCGTCGACGGCCAGCTCGTCGGTGTGGAGTGTTACGAGTGAGAGTGTCGTGAAACCTGAGAACTCGTCCGGTCGGTGTGTGCGATCGCAGGCAAGCAGCGTGCCCTCATCGACGATCTCGTCCCGTCCTTCGTGGTCGGTGAGGATGAAGTACGGCAGCCAGTTCTCGACCTGGGAGTCCTCGATGATCTCACGGTTCTCCTTCTCGGCGTCGCGCTCGGCGCGCAGGCCGCCGCCCTCGGGATAGGCCCATGCGAACCCGGTGGGGCCGGATGAGACGACGAGGCGCACTGCACCGTCGACCATGCGAGATGACACGTACCGCCCGTCGATACGGAGGGTTCTCGTCAGTTCGGGGTCCTCGAGGTCGGAGACGTCGATCTCTGCGACCGTCAGCACCGTCGTGTAGACGGGACGGCTGAGGCCGTCGCTGCCGATGACCTCTTCACGGAATGGGATCATGTCGTAGCCGCCGTCGGCGATGGCGATCACGCGGTCGCCGTCGAGGAAGAGGTCCTGGGTCCAGAATCCGAGGTCGATCGAGCCTTCGAGCGTCACGCGGTCGCCGTCGATGGTGAGGACGTAGAGGGTGCTCCCGCTCACCACGACGATGCGCCGACCGTCCGTCTTCACGAGGTCCGGCTCGTCGACTCCGACTTCCTGGAGGTTCGTGCCGATGACACCGTCCTTTGCGACCTCCGTGTTCGTCGACTGTGGAGCGGAGGCCCGTCCTCCCGCAGAATCCAGCTCTCCGGCGGCCTCGGAGAACTCGGCGTACACCGGGTAGGCACCGTAGCCATCGAGACCGTACGGTCCGACGCGTTCGAGTGCGTGCTCGATCGTCCAGTCGAGTAGATCGTCGCATGCATCGAACGGCATCAGTGCTCGAGACGCGAACGGATGAGCGATCTCGACAACCGTCGTGGTCGTCACCTCCAACGTGTTCACCGGCTCTGCGGAGCCTGCGGCAAGAGTGCATGCGGACAGCATCAATGCTGTTGCTGCAGCGGTTGTGACGATTCGTCTCATCGGAGCCTCCATGCTCGATTAGTGGTCAGACGCTCATCGACCCGCATACGGTTCCCGGCCCCGCAGCCCCTGATACTCTGCCCGCCGATGAGCACCATCGGGATCGACATCGGAGGGACGAAAGCCCTTGCCGTGCGCCTCGACGACGGCGTTGTAGCCGACGAGCGACACACGGCGACACGGGGGGACCCGCTGGTCGACATCGCTCTCGCCGCCGCTCGGGGTGTGTGGGCCGACGACGTGGAAGCCGTCGGCGTTGGCCTCGCCGGACTGGTCCGGTGGCCGGAGGGTGTCTTGGCCTGGGGACCCCACGTTCAGGGCACCGATATTCCGATCAAGGTCCTCCTCGAGGAGGACCTTGGAGTCCCGGTTGCCGTCGACAACGACGCGAACGTCGCCGCGTTCGGTGAGCGTGTGGCCGGTGCCGCTCGAGGTTTCGACGATTTCCTGTTGGTCACCCTCGGAACCGGCATAGGTGGGGCGATCGTGATCGACGGATCCGTGTACCGCGGCGAGTCGTTCGCCGGGGAGTGGGGCCACATCCGGCACGACCCGGCGGGCCTCCTCTGTGACTGTGGGAAACGGGGGTGCTGGGAGACCGTTGCCTCCGGTCCGGCTCTGGTCCGGCTGGCACGCGAGATCGTGAGCCTCAATCCGGAGGGCTCCCTCGCCGACAGGTTCGGATCGAGACCGATCACCGGTGAAGACGTCACCGCTGCAGCAGACAGCGGTGACGAAGTCGCGCGCGGCATTGTCGCCCAGGTCGGAACAGAACTCGGACGTGGTCTGGCCAATCTGATCGCGGTCTTCGACCCGGAACTCATCGTCGTCGGGGGTGGACTCGGCTCGGTGGGGGAATCGCTGCTCGGGCCGGCAAGGAGGGCCGCCGCCGAAGCCCTCCACGGGGGTAATCATCGCTTGCTTCCTCCGATCCTGGTGGCCGGCGCCGGTTCGCGCGCCGGAGCGATCGGTGCCGCTTATCTCGCGTCGTCGATACGCTCGTGAGCATGTCCCGACTCGACACGAGCCCGATCCCCAAGCGCGATGCCCGTGCGATCGCCCGCGAAGCGATCCTCATGATCCCCAACATCGTCAAGCTGCTCGGACGGATCGCTCGCGATCCGCGGGTTTCGGTGAAGCGAAAGACGTTCGCCGTCGCAGCGATGATCTACGTCGTCTCACCGATCGACCTGATCCCCGACTTCATCGTAGGGATCGGCCAACTCGATGACCTGATCGTCGTGGCCATCGCCCTGAATCACCTCATCGACGGAGCGGGCCGCGACGTCGTCGAAGAGCACTGGGACGGCTCGGCGGATTCGCTCGACCTCGTGCTCGCGGCGACGGAATGGGGCGCCGAGATCGTCCCGGGTCCACTCCGCAGGCTGCTTCCCGGCTGAGTAGCTCGCGGGACTGATCCTTCCGGACCGCCGGCGCGGGGCCTACGCTCCCCGAATGGACTTCCGACGAATCGACAATCTGCCGCCGTACGTCTTCGCGAAGGTGACGAAGAAGGTGCTCGATGCACGCCGCAGCGGCATCGACATCATCGACCTTGGCTTCGGGAACCCGGATATTCCCTCACCGCCGGTCGTTGTCGACAAGCTCATCGAGGCCGCACAGAGCGAGAAGAATCACCGCTATTCGGCGTCTCGCGGCATCCCGAATCTCCGCAAGGCGGTTGCCGACCGCTACCGGCGTCGCTACGGCATCGAACTCGACCCGGAGACCGAGATCATCAACACGATCGGGGCGAAGGAGGGTCTCTCTCATCTCATGTGGGCACTCGTCCAGCCGGGTGACGTGGCACTCGTCCCCGAGCCGTCATATCCGATCCACATCTATGCGGCAGTGCTCTCCGGAGCGGACGTGCAGAGGGTTCACCTCTCGACCGGAGTCGACTTCTTCGAGCGGCTCACCGAGGCGTACCACAACACGTGGCCACGACCGCGTGTGATCGTGACCTCGTTCCCTCACAATCCGACGACCGCGACGGTCGGCATCGACTTCTTCGAACGCCTTGTGGCCTTCGCCAAGGAGAACGACACGATGCTCGTGCACGACTTCGCGTACGCCGACATCACATACGACGGGTACGTTCCGCCGAGTCTGCTCCAGGTCCCGGGGGCCAAGGATGTCGGTGTCGAGCTGTACACGCTATCGAAGAGCCATTCGATGGCCGGCTGGCGAGTCGGTTTCGTCGTCGGGAACCAGGAGATGGTGGGAGCGTTGGGCCAGCTGAAGTCCTACCTCGACTACGGGACCTTCCAACCCATTCAGATTGCATCGATCATCGCGCTCAACGAGTGCGACGACTATGTCTCGGAGGTCGTCGACATCTACGAACGGCGGCGGGACATCCTCATCGACGGGCTGTCTCGGCTCGGGTGGGAGATCGAGAAGCCGAAAGGCACAATGTTCGTGTGGGCCCGGATCCCCGAGCCGTACCGCCACATGGATTCGCTGAGCTTTGCTCTGTATCTCCTCGACGAGGCGAAGGTCGCTGTGAGCCCCGGAATCGGCTTCGGTCCTTCCGGCGACGGTCACGTCCGGTTCGCTCTCGTTGAGAACGATCAGCGCACGGCACAGGCCGTACGCGGCATCCGGAACGCGTTGGACCTGGCGGAGTAGAGAAGTCGACAGGCCGGAGAGCTGAGACGACGGACCACGGACCACAGATCACAGCCAGACCCGCGACGATCGGTGGCCTTCCTGTCACCGGTCACCTGGGCACCGAACCGCTACGAGCGCCCCAGGGGCAGATACGCCTTTTCGGTGTAGTCCTTCAGCATGCGGTGGGTTGAGAACTCCGAGAGACCGGTGATCATGGCCGACTTCATCATCGCGATCCACGCCCGGGGCAGACCTGCGTCGTCCCGATCGTAGAACATCGGCACAACCTCGGACTCGAGCAATCGGTACAGAGTGTCCGCGTCCGCCTCGTCGGAGGAGAAGTGCTCGCCGAATCCCCAGCCGTTGGTTCCGTCGAAGCCCTCGGCCCACCATCCGTCGAGAACGCTGAGGTTCAAGCCACCGTTCGCCGCCGATTTCATGCCGGATGTGCCGCTCGCTTCGCGAGGCGGGACGGGCATGTTGAGCCACACGTCGGATCCGGTGACCAGGGTTCGAGCGAGACGAAGGTCATAGTCCTCGATGAAGAACAGGTGCCCCTCGTATCGCGGATCCCGCGACATCTCGAAGACTCGCTTTATGAGTGCCTGGCCATCCCGGTCGGCGGGGTGGGCCTTCCCGGCGAAGACCAGCTGAACCGGATGGTCGTCGTTCTTGAGGATCGCTTCGAGACGGTCCGGGTCGGTGAAGAGCATTCCCGCCCGCTTGTAGGTGGCGAACCGGCGGGCGAAACCGATGGTGAGGCGATTGGCGGGCAGCTGATCATCGAGCCACCGCAGCCGGCGAGATCCGACACCGTGCCGGGCGTACTCCTCGCGAAGGCGGGTCCGGAGGCGGCGCGTCATCAACTCGCGCTGGGATTCATGGGCGCGCCAGATCTGACCATCGTCGATGTCCCGAATCGCTCCCCAGTTTTCCGGCTGTTGAACGAGGTTGGCCCAATCTCGACCGATGGCGGTTTCGAGGAGACGGCACATGGGGCGGCCGAGCCACGTCGACGGATGAACACCATTGGTGACGGCGAACGCCGGGCCTCCGATGAGTGCTCCCCAATCGCGTGTCACGATATCCGCATGCCTGGCCGAGACGCCGTTCGTGCGGTCGGACAGGCGGATGGCCAATGCTCCCATGTCGAACACCGTGCCATCATTGGATCCGCTCCTGGCGAGATCTCGCTGGATCTCGATGTCGACTCCTTCGATCGTGCCGTCGAGCGCGGCGGCGGCGATCGCCGGGTCGAAGGTCTCATTCCCTGCCGGGACCGGCGTGTGGAGGGTGAACAACGTTCGATCGGCGACTGATCGTTTCGCCGTCTCCAGATCCTGTCCGGCGTCGATCTCCCAAGACAGACGCTCCAGGAGACTCAACGCCGCATGGCCCTCGTTGACGTGCCACATCGACGGCTCGATTTCGAGCGCACGCAAGACTCTGGCTCCGCCGATTCCCAGCACGGACTCCTGGGCAAAACGGGCCTCCCGGCCTCGCACGTACAGGATGTGGGTGATCGAACGATCGGCGGGATCGTTCTCGGGGAGATTCGTGTCGAGCAAGATCAAGGGCACTCGCCCCACGTCGATCCTCCACGCACCGATGGCGACATCGCGTCCGTTGAGGGAGAGCGACACTCGAAGGGGGCGTCCGCTATGAGGATCGAGTACCTCGCGAACAGGACGCCGACGCAT
>JAUVNV010000080.1 GCA_030599515.1 Acidimicrobiia bacterium | reverse complement strand
CGTTCCGCGAGTGCGTAAGCATCCATGATCCCTCCCTCCATATTCGATCCCATTGTCGCACGCGTCGCATCAGATTGGGAAGGATGTAGCCTTGGCGGCCCCGAAATCAGCGAGTGTTCCTCATGTCACTACAACTCAAGCTTCCGGACGGTTCCGTTCGTTCCTACGAGGACGGAGCGACCGGTCTCGATGTTGCTGCGTCCATCGGCGCCGGTCTGGCCCGCGCCGCCGTGGCGGTGACGTTGGACGGGGAGACACTCGACCTGAACCGGCCGATCGATCGCGACGGAGCGCTCTCCGTCGTCACGGAGAACACCGAGGAAGGCCGACACGTTCTGCGCCACTCGGCTGCACACGTGATGGCCCAGGCGGTCCTCGACCTCTATCCGGGAGCGACGTACGCGATCGGGCCGCCGATCACCGATGGCTTCTACTACGACTTCGACATCGGCCGCCCCTTCACCCCCGAAGACCTCGATCGGATCGAGGCTCGCATGCAGGAGATCATCGAGATCGACCAGTCGTTCGTTCGGGAGTCGCTCTCGATCGACGATGCTCTCGAGCTGTTCGCGGACCACCCCTTCAAGTCGGAGATCATTCGCGGCGTCGATGAAGCCGAAGGCGCCGGTGCAACCGAGGTCTCGATCTACCGCAACGACTCGTTCGTCGATCTGTGCCGGGGGCCGCACGTGTCGTCGACGGGTCGTCTCAAGGCTGTGAAGCTGATGCGCTCTGCGGGTGCGTACTGGCGGGGTGACGAGAAGAACCCACAGCTTCAGCGCATCTACGGGACCGCGTGGGAAGACCGCAAGGCACTGCGCAAGTATCTAAATCGACTCGAGGAGGCCGAGAAACGCGATCATCGCAAGCTCGGCACTGAGCTCGATCTGTATTCGTTCCCGTCCGATCTCGGGAGCGGACTCGCGGTGTGGCACCCCAAGGGTGGTCTGCTGCGCAAGGAGATTGAGGACTACAGCAGGAGAACGCATCTCGCGAACGGGTACGAGTACGTCGTATCCCCGCACGTCGCCAAGGCGGAGCTTTGGGAGACGAGCGGCCATCTCCAGTTCTACGCCGAGAGCATGTACCCGGCGATGGAACTCGACGGGGGCCAGAAGTACTACGTGAAGCCGATGAACTGCCCGTTCCACATCCTCATCTACAAGTCACGGAGCAGAAGCTATCGCGAGTTGCCGCTGCGTTTCTTCGAGCTGGGGACCGTCTATCGCTACGAGCGATCCGGAGTCGTCCACGGCCTCCTGCGGGCGCGCGGGTTCACCCAGGACGACAGTCACATCTTCACCACCTTCGAGCAGATGCCGAACGAGCTTCAGAACCTCCTCGACTTCGTCCTGATGGTGCTCCGGGACTTCGGCTTCGACGAGTTCGAAGCCGAACTCTCGACCCGGAACCCGGAGAAGTCGATCGGTTCCGACGAACTCTGGGACGTGGCGGAAGCGTCACTTGCAAAGGCGCTCGAGAAGGCCGAATTGCCGTACCAGATGGCTCACGGAGAGGGATCGTTCTACGGACCGAAGATCGATATCCACGTCAAGGACGCGATCGGACGGCGCTGGCAACTCTCGACGATCCAACTCGACTTTGCCCAACCCGAGAACTTCGGCCTCACGTACACGTCGTCGGAGAACGTGCGCGAACGACCCGTCATGATCCACCGCGCGCTCCTGGGATCCATCGAGCGGTTCGTCGCCGTGCTAGTCGAGCACTATGCCGGCGCGTTCCCTGCGTGGCTCTCTCCCGTGCAGGCAACGATCGTCCCTGTGGCCGACCGCCATCAGGACTACGCGTTCGAGGTGGCTGCTGAGCTGAAGGAAGCGGGCGTTCGAGTCGAGGTCGATGATGCCGACGAGACCGTCGGTGAGAAGATCCGGAGGGCCATCACGCAGAAGCATCCGGCGATCCTCGTCGTAGGTGACAGCGATGTCGAAGATCGCACGGTGGGGCTGCGCCTCCGCGAAGATGATGCGGAACAGCGGGGGATTCCACTCGACGAGGCCGTTGCCGGCCTGGCTGAGCGCAACGCCCCGCCGCGGTAGAACCGAACACACGGCGCCCGTCCGGGTGGCCGTTCCAAAGCAGAAGGACCGGAGACTGTGAAGAGATTCGTGAACGCCCTTTCCTGGGTTGTACGCCGCGCACCGTGGGCCGTCATCATCGTGACGGTGGTCGTCGCCCTCGTCCTCGGCAGCTTCGGAGGGCGATTCCAGCCATCCGACGATCAGAACGAAGGTTTCGCTCCCGACGCACCGGAGATCCTCGCGGCGGAGGCGATCAACGAACGGTTCGGAGCCGATACGAACCAGAGCGTCATGCAGATCATCGTGTCATCGGAGTCCGGCGACGTGTTGACCCTCGACGGTCTCGCAGCCACGACGGTGATTCGCAACACGATCACAGCAGGGCCGATGGCCGAGTATCTCTCGTCTTCACCGGACCAGCCGGCGATCGTGTCCTACATGGCGCCGGTGGCTCAGGCGATCGCTTTCGGGGCCCCTGCCCCCACCAGCGATGCCGAGGTGAAGGCGCTCTACGCCATGGCATTCGAGCAGACCCCGGCCGATCAACAGGGCTTCGTTTCAGGCATGCTTCCGGCGAGCGCCGATCGGGAGTCCCTCGTATCGCCGAGTGGCCTGATGATCATGTTCTCCGTCGGCGACTTTGAGGATGAAGCGTTCGTGGAAGCATCGGCCGCGACGGCCGAAGCGATAGCGGCAGCGCCGCTCCCGGTCGGGTACACGGCCGAGGCCTTCTCTATCGAGTTGATCTTCTCAGACTCCGGGGAGTTCGAGGCCGAGATCAGTCGCCTCTTCGCGAGCGCCGGGTTCATCATTCTCCTCGTGCTCGCCACGGTGTTCCTGGTGCTGCCGAGGAAGCCAAGGAACAAGATCATCGTCGGGGTTGGGATCGCCGCCATGCTCGGTGCGATCACGATGCTCGTCCTCCCCGGTCTGGCGAAGGGCTTCCCGCATCTCTTCCCCTCGGGTATCGAAGATTGGCAGACGTCGACGTTGCTACCGGCCGCGCTCGGGGTCTTCGCCCTCGTGTTCGCCGTCTGGTCGGTTGCCGCCGGCCGTCTCCGCCGCACCGTCGCAGACACACTCGTGACGATGGCGGGGATCGGTTTCGCCGTTTCGGTCATGAACGGCATGGGGTACTTCATCTACGGGGAAGCCGGGCCGATGACCCAGATCCTCCCGATCCTCCTGATCGGACTCGGGGTCGACTACTCGATCCACATCACGTCGCGGTATCGAGAAGAGGTGTCGGAGGGGGAACCGGTTGCCGATGCGATCACCACCGGGATACGCACGGTCGGGATCGCGCTCGTGCTCGCCACGATCACGACCGCGGTCGGGTTCCTCACGAACCTGATCAGCGCTATGCCTGGCCTGCGCGAGTTCGGCGTGCTCGCAGCGATCGGCATCACCGCATCGTTCATCATCATGATGACCTTCGTTCCCGCGGTCCGCCTCCTCCTCGACCGCCGGGCCGAGAACAGAGGCACGCTCGATCGAGAGAGCCTGAAGGGCGGAGACGCGCGGTTCCTGCCGAGGCTCATGGGCCAGACCTCCTGGCTCGCGAAGCATGCGGCCATCCCGACGCTGATCGTCACGCTCGTCTTCGCGGCCCTGGGCGTGTTCGGCACCAGCCGTCTCGAGGCCAACTTCAGCTTCACGGACTTCGTTCCAACGACTTCGCCGTACCGGGTGACCCTCGACACTCTGGCCACCGACTACGGCGGTGGTTTCGGGGAGAAGACGCAGGTATTGATCGACGGGGGTGTGGCCACACCGGCCGCGTACAACGCCATGGTCGAGTCGACGATGAACATGACCGCGATCGACGACGTCGTCCAGTTCGGCACATTCCCTGCTGCGGAGTCCCCGGTCGCCCTCGTGCTTCAGCTCTCGAATCCGGACTCGCCATCGTTCGACGTCTCCGTGGCTCAGGCGGTCGATGCGGCAGGAATGACAGCGAACAGCATCACAGTCTCCAACTCAGCGAACGTCGAGGCGCTCTATGGGGCACTGTTCGCTGCCGACCCAGAATCTGCTTCCAGGGTCCTGTGGGTGGACGACGCGGGCGCCTACTCATCCGCGTTGTTCACCATTCAGACCCAAGCGGGGGAGGTGGGGGCGGGTGCACTCCGGGCTGATCTCGCCATGGCATTCACACCCGTCACGGACGAGGGTTTGACTGCAGTGCCGACCTCCAATGAGATCATCTCGGAGGTGATCATCGGCACGCTGCGCGACTCTCAGATCACCTCGCTGATGTACACGCTCATCGTTGTGCTCATCTTGCTGGTCGTGAACTTCTGGTACGAGGTGCGTCGTCCGATGCTCGGAGTCATCACGACACTGCCGGTTGTCCTCGTCGTCGTCTTGTCGTTCGGGATCATGTGGGCCGTCGGTATCCCGTTCGGCCCGATCACCGCGACCGTTGCTGCGCTCGCCGTCGGAATCGGAATCCCGTACATGATCCACGTCACACACCGCTACGAAGAGGACCGGATCCGCAGCGACGATGAGAACGACGCCATTCAGTCGACACTGACCCACACGGGTGGTGCTTTGGCCGGATCGGCGATGACGACGATCTTCGGATTCGGAATCCTGATGACGTCAACGACGATCCCATTCCGCCAGTTCGGATTCGTCACGGCATATACGATCCTGCTGTCGCTGCTCGCCGCGATTCTCGTCTTGCCTTCGATGCTGGTGGTGTGGGATCGGTGGCACCGTCGGCGTGGCGAAGCGACGCTCGACGTCGCCCGCGTCGAGCATGCGCTCGGAGAGGATCACGCGTAGCGACAACGATTGGCGGGAAGAAGGTAGAAAGCAGAAGGGTCGGTCCCGGAGGACCGACCCTTCTGCTTTCGTACTGAGTACCGAGTACCAAGTACTCAGGACGCCGCCGAAGGCAGCAACTGGCTACCTCTCTTCGATCGGCACGTACTCCTTGTCGATGTCGCCGATGTAGATCTGGCGGGGACGCATGATCCGCGTGGAGGGATCCTCCGTCATCTCCTTCCACTGTGCCATCCAACCCGGCAGGCGGCCCATGGCGAACAGCACCGTGAACATCCGCGTCGGGAAGTCGAGCGCCCGGAAGATCAGGCCGCTGTAGAAGTCGACATTCGGGAAGAGCTTGCGCTCGACGAAGTAGTCATCCTCTAGAGCGGTCTGCTCGAGTTCCTTAGCGATGTCAAACAGCGGATCCTTGATACCGACGGCAGCGAGCACATCGTCGGCGTAGCTCCGCAAGACACGCGCCCGGGGGTCGTAGTTCTTGTACACACGGTGTCCGAAACCCATGAGTCGGAACGGATCGTTCGGATCCTTTGCGCGGGCGATCATGGACTTCGCCGAAGCGTCGGGATCGTCGACGATCGACTGGAGCATCTCGATAACGCGCTGGTTGGCTCCGCCGTGGAGCGGACCCCACAGGGCATCGATCCCGGCGCCGACCGATGCGAACAGGTTCGCCTGACTGGACCCAACCCCCCGCACGGTCGCCGTGGAACAATTCTGTTCATGGTCGGCGTGGAGCACGAACAAGACGTTGACCGCCTTGGCGATGACCGGGTCGACCTCATAGCGGGCGGTGGGAAGACTGAACATCATGGCGAGAAAGTTCTCGACGTAGTCGAGGTCGTTGTTCGGGTAGGAATACGGCATTCCTATCGACTTCTTGTACGCCCATGCCGCGATCGTTGGCATCTTCGCGAGGAGCCGAACCGCGCTTTCGTCGAACGCTTTGGCGTTCGACGGGTCGTGATAGTCCTCGTAGAACGTTGAGATGGCATTCGTGGCCGAAGACAGGATCGCCATCGGATGGGCTCTCTTCGGGAAGGCGTCGAAGAATCGCTTCATCTCTTCGTTCAACAGCGTGTGCATCCGCACGTCCTCGGACCACGCCTCGAACTCGGCCTTGTTCGGGAGCTTCCCGACGAGGAGCAGATACGCTACCTCAAGGAAGGTGGCATTGGCCGCAAGGTCCTCGATGGCGTAGCCGCGATGCTGGAGAATCCCCGCAGCGCCGTCGATGTACGTGATCGTGGATTGCGCTCCTGCGGTGTTCGCGAACCCCGGGTCGTAGGTGACATCCCCGGAGTCTGCACGGAGTTTTGCGATCGTCAGACCTGCGTTTCCGATGGTCGGTTCGACGATCGGGAGATCGTACTCGTTGCCGTCGAAGCTCAACTGGGCGTGGCGGTCGGCCATGGCATCACATCCTTCGCGTAGCGGGGCATCGGCTGGCCGTCGATGTCATATCGACCATTCATTGTATCGGGCGTAGACTGGCTCGAATCGTGTGGTGTCGGCGTCACCGTCGAAAGGCCCTAGATGATCGATCTGAAAGCGCGCAAGAAGGCTGCTCCCATCCTGCAACCGATCGCCCGCGCTCTCGCCAAGATCGGTGTGACGCCCACCATGGTGACGGTTCTCGGACTCGCCATCACGATCGGTGGCGCCGCGATGATCGCGAACGGGTTGTTGTGGCAGGGGGGCTTCGTCGCTGGCTTCGGCGTACTCCTCGACGCGCTGGACGGTCCGTTGGCCCGATTGAAGGGCACGGCGTCGGACCGCGGAGCATTCATCGACACGATGTCCGATCGATTCGGTGAGATCGCCGTATGGGTGGGTCTTGGTGTATATCTCAGGGACGACCCCGTGGGACTGATCCTCTGCCTCGTGGCATTGGCATTCTCGCTCCTCGTGCCCTACATCCGGGCAAAGGCTGAGTCCTGGGGTGCCGAGGGGCGCGGCGGCTGGATGGGTCGCGCCGAGCGAATGATCTTCTCGTTGGTCGGGGTGATCCTCGCCGGGTTCGGCCTTCCGGTACTCGTCCCGATGCTCTGGATCTTCGTGGTTCTGACGGGATTGACGGTGCTGCAGCGGATCCGCAAGACCTGGCAGCAGCTTCCAGGGTGAAGGGTCTTCTCGGCTATCTGCTCTACCGGGTGCTGTCCGGCCTCTTCGGACTTCTTCCCGCGCCGGCCGTCCGGGCCAGTGGCCGTACCCTCGGCACCGGTCTCTCGTATGTCGCCGGGAAGAGGATGGGTCTCCTCCGTCGGCACATGCGCCGCGTGATGGGTCCCGACCCGACCGAGGACGAGATCACGGCTGCCGGTCGCGCCATGTTCGCCTCCTACGGACGCTACTGGGCCGAGGTGTTCTGGTTCCGACCGAGGCGCAAAGATCAGGTCATTCGAGGAACACGCGTGACGGGCCTCGATGACGTCTTCGAAGCCAAGGGCCAGGGGAGAGGGATCATATTCGTCGTGCCCCACATGGGGAATTGGGAAGTCGCAGGGTCGCTCGCCGAGACGCTGGACTTGCACGTGCTCTCTGTTGCCGAAGACCTTCCGAACTCCCGGATCACGGACTGGTTCGTGAAGACGAGAGCGGCATACGGCATTGAGATCATCGTCGCGGGTCGGGGCTCCACAACGACTCCGCTGGTCAGAGCGCTGAACAACGCCCAGGTCGTCGCGCTCGTCGCCGATCGCGACGTCACCGGACGCGGGATCGAGGTCGAGTTCTTCGGTGAGATGACCACAATGCCCGCCGGGCCTGTGTCGCTTGCCCTGATGACCGGGGCTGCGATCTTCCCGATCGGGTCCCAGTTCGACGGTGCAGGCCACTACTTCCCCTGCCAGCCAGAGGTGCCGATTCCGGAGGGCGACGATCGGTCGGAACGCATCCGGTTGGGTACCCAGGCGATCGCGTACGCATACGAGAAACTGATCCGGGAGAAGCCGACCGACTGGCACCTCTTCTCGCCGAATTGGCCCTCCGATCGGGTGGCCGAGGACCCGGACGGATGAAGGTTGGGCTCGTCTCCCCATACGACCTCGGCCGACCGGGTGGTGTCCAGGACCAGGTGATCCGCCTTGCCGGATGGCTGCGTGACGCGGGCCACGAGCCACGAGTCGTCGGGCCGGGAACCGACGGACCCGACGGCGCGATCCTTCTCGGACCTACCACCGTCGTGGCGGCGAATCGGGCGAAGACGCCGATTCGTCTTGACCCCCGAGTCGGTCGCGAGCTCACGGCAGCTCTCTCCGACGTCGACGTCATTCACGTTCATGAACCGCTGATGCCGGCTGTGTGTCCCGCGGCGCTGAGGGTCGATGGACCGGCGAAGGTCGCGACGTTCCATGCCGATCCACCGGCGTGGGTGAGGAGCCTGTACCGCCACGGGCGGAGCGGCGTACGCCTTGCCGTTCGAAATGCCGCCGTCATCACCGCAGTGAGTCCGATTGCCGGGAGTTCGATCGATGGCGTCGTCGAGTACCGCATCATCCCAAATGGAATCGACGTCTTCCGATACGTGACCGGTCCGAAGACACCCGGGAAGGTCGCCTTCCTCGGCCGCGATGACGAGAGAAAGGGACTGCCTGTTCTCCTCGAGGCCTGGCCGACTGTGCGAGAGGCGGTTCCGGATGCCACGCTCAGTGTCCTCGGGTCCCAGCGTGACCAACCGATGGCTGGTGTTGAGTTCTTCGGTTGGGTCGGCGATGAGACGAAGGAGGCTGAACTCGGAAGTGCCTCCGTGTTCTGCGCTCCGAACCTCGGAGGTGAGAGTTTTGGCATCATCGTGGCCGAAGCGATGGCGTCGGGGTGCGCGATTGTGGCATCGACGATCCCCGCCTTCGAACACGTGGCCGGCCCAACCGCGACGTTCGTTCCGCCCGGCGAATCCGGCGAACTGGCGCAGCAGATCATCAGGCTTCTCAGTGATCCCGACGCGGCAGCCGACCTCGGAGCTGCCGCCACAGAGCGGGTTCGTCGCTTCGATGGATCGTCGGTGGCGGCCGACTACATCGACGCCTATCAGGAAGCGATCGTCGGCCGATAGCGGTCTCGATCGGTCGGTTCTACGTGGTCTCCCATCGGTAGACTCGGCCACAAGGATACCGAGGAGCGCACCGTGGATACTTCGACCGAGCACGGCACCGATCGCGTCAAGCGAGGGTTGGCCGAGATGCTGAAGGGCGGCGTCATCATGGACGTCGTAAATGCCGAGCAGGCGAGCATCGCAGAAGAAGCCGGAGCAGTTGCCGTGATGGCTCTTGAGCGCGTCCCCGCCGACATCCGCGCCCAGGGCGGTGTGGCTCGCATGGCAGACCCAGCGAAGGTCACAGAGATCATCAACGCAGTCTCGATTCCGGTGATGGCCAAAGCACGCATCGGCCACTTCGTCGAGGCTCGAGTCCTGGAATCACTCGGCGTCGACTACATCGACGAGTCCGAGGTCTTGACGCCGGTCGACGAATTCCACGTCGACAAACGCTCGTTCACCGTGCCGTTCGTGAACGGAGCGAAGGACCTCGGTGAAGCGCTCCGCCGTATCGGTGAAGGCGCCGCGATGATTCGGACGAAGGGCGAGCCGGGCACCGGCAACGTCGTCGAAGCGGTACGGCACATGCGCCTCATGAACACCCAGATCGGGTGGCTCACGACGCTCGGCCCCGACCAATTGATGAACGCGGCGAAGGAACTACGAGCTCCTATCGAACTCGTCAAGGAGGTCGCTGCGATGGGCAAGCTGCCGGTTGTGAACTTTGCAGCCGGTGGTATCGCGACACCATCCGACGCGGCGTTGATGATGCAGCTCGGCTGTGACGGGATCTTCGTCGGGTCCGGTGTCTTCAAGTCCGGTGATCCCGACGTCCGCGCCCGTGCCATCGTTGAAGCTACGACGTTCTACAAGGATG
>JAUVNV010000225.1 GCA_030599515.1 Acidimicrobiia bacterium | reverse complement strand
TCAGTCCTTCTCCACGCTGATCTCTGTGGCTTTGATCGAGATCCACACAACCGAACCTTCGACGATCTGGAGGGCGCTGAGGGCGTCCGGTGTGATCTCTGCGGTGAGCGGGAGTGGTTCTCCCGTCTGGAGGCGAACACGATCGCCGTAGTGCTCGATCCTGGTGACGGTGGCTTCCCACGTGTTGCGGGGACTCCCATCGGGTTCGTGGCGATCGATGATGATCGCACGGGGGTGGATGGCTGCGAGCACCGGGCCGGTGATGTGGGTATCGGCGATATGGAGCTGCTGCGTGCCGGTCGTCACGATTCCCTCCGACGCCGTTCCGAGCACCAGGTTGGATCCGGCGAGGTCGGCGATGTAGGGAGTTCTGGGTCGAAGCCGGATGTCGTCTGGAGTTCCGACCTGGGTGATCACGCCATCTTCGATCACATGGATCTCGTCGGCAAGGAGGAAGGCCTCGGTCGGGTCATGGGTGATGACCATGCGCGGCCCGGCGAACTGACCGAGATGATCGGCCAGTGTGCGACGCAGATCGACACGCGTCGTGGCGTCGAGCGCTGCAAGCGGCTCGTCCAAGAGCAGAAGATCCGGTTGCGTGATGAGCACCCGGGCCAGCGCAACGCGTTGTGCCTGCCCCCCGGAGAGATCACCCGGTTTGCGATCGGCAAGATCGTCGAGGCCGATCCTCTCGAGCCACCCGATCGCTTGTTCGCGCGCTTCGCGACGCGGCGTCTTGTGGCTCCTGAGGCCGAACTCCACGTTCTCAACAACCGTCAGGTGGGGGAATAGCACGTAGTCCTGGAAGACGACCCCGATCGAGCGATCCTCGGCGGGCATCAGAACGCCACCGGCGGGATCGTCGAGGATTCTGCCGTCAAGCGCGATGTGGCCTTGGTCGAGTGGCAGAAGGCCCGCGATCGCCGCCACCACCGTCGACTTGCCTGCGCCGTTTGGACCGAGCAACGCAACGGTACGGCCCTGAGGAATCGATAGCGACACGTCGAGTTTGAAACTGTCGCCACGGGAGACGACGAGGTGGGCGTCGAGGCCGGGCACGTGACTCACAACTCCCCCCACCATCTCTGTCTCAGAGCTACGAGCACGGTCAAGGAGATGGCGACCATGATGAGGCTCAACGCCACGGCGGCGCCGCGGTCGCTCTCGAGCGCAACGAAAACGGCGAGCGGCAGGGTCTGGGTTCGACCCTGAAGGTTGCCGGCAAACGTGATCGTGGCGCCGAACTCGCCGAGGGCACGGGCCCACGTGAGCGCAAGTCCGGCGGCAAGCGACGGCGCGATCATGGGGAGCGTCACCCGCCGCAACACCGTCCACCTGCCGGCACCGAGCGTGGCGGCGGCTCCCTCGTATCGGGGGTCGAGGTTGCGGAGGCCACCTTCAACCGTGATGACGAGAAACGGCATGGCGACGAACGTGGCCGCGATGATGACGCCCCAGATGGAGAACGGGAACACGAGACCCGTTGCCTGGTTGAGCGGTTCACCGATCAGCCCGCGCCGACCGAGGGCGAACAGCAAGGCGGCGCCGCCAACAACCGGGGGAAGCACAAGCGGCAGCACCACCAGACCCCGTACGATCGAACGCCCGCGGAACTCGACCCGGGCCAGGATCCATGCCAGCGGCACGCCGAGGATGGCAGAGATCGCAGTGGCGCCGAGCGATGCGATCACCGAGACACGAAGTGCGTCGAGCACGACGTCGCTGGTGAGTAGTGCAGGCAGATCACTCCATGGTGTTCGGGCCAGCAACCCGAGCAACGGAATCACGAACACGGAGAGACCGAGGGCAGCAAGGACGACCAGCACGATGGGCGGCCGTCGTTTTCGTCGGTCCGATGAGTCCATCCGCTTGGTCATGGCAACACGAATCCGTGGGCGGCGAGGATTGCTCGGCCATCGTCGGAGAGAACGAACGCCACGAAGCCTGCCGCCCCGTCGGCGTTCGGTGCCTCGGCCAGCACAACGATCGGGTAGTCGGCGTGGACATTGTCGTCATCCGCGATCTCGACGCCGTCGACACCACCATCGGTCGACGCCACATCTGTCTCGTACACGATCCCTGCGTCCAACTCCCCCACTTCGATCTTCGTGAGAAGGGCACGCACGTTGGGCTCTTCGGTGTCGACGGCGGGGATCACATCGGCATTCTGCAGAGCCCGTCGTCCGTAGGCGCCGCACGGCACGCTCTCAGCGCAGAGACCGATCAGGAGTTCATCCCGTGCGAAGTCCGCAAGACCGGTCACACCCCCCGGGTTCCCGGCGGGCACGGCGATTTCGAGTCGATTTCGGGCGAAGATCACGGGTTCGCCGTCGACATCGCCGGCGTCCACGACCAGTTCCATGTTGGATGTATTGGCCGAGGCGAACACGTCGGCCGGGGCGCCGGCAAGGATCTGTTCGCGCAGCGCCGCACTGCCTCCGATGTTCAGCACGACGTCAATCTCCGGATTGGCAGACTCAAAGGCAGTCTCCATCTCGGTGAAGGCTTCGGTCAGAGACGATGCGGCAGAGACCAGTATCTCGTTGTCCGTGCTGTTCCCGGCGTTGCCACAGGCGGTGAGCAACAGCGCGGCGCCCACCAACCCGACCGTGGTCACCCGATGCCGCCTCACTGCGCTCCCTTCGCGGTCGCAGACACCGCTGGACCTCAACGGTGCCCGCACCCCTCCGTCGGGATCACCGACGCCAGGTGATGGCATTGTACGAAGGTCGTACAACTCTCCCGGCGGTGTCGACATCGATACACACGGATCGATGGGGTGGCCCACCTACCGAGACTGAGGGCTACCCGCCGGGGTGTAGAAACGTCGCTGTGCCCAAAGGGCCGCATACACGAGGGCGATAAGCGCAGGCACCTCGATGAGCGGCCCGACGACGGTGGCGAGTGCCTCCCCCGAGGCGATCCCAAAAACACCGATGGCGACGGCGATCCCCAGTTCGAAGTTGTTGCCCGCGGCGGTGAACGCCATGGCGGTGTTCTTGCCGTACGAGAAGCGCATCCGGTAACCGACGAAGAACGAACCGAACCACATGATCCCGAAGTACGCGAGGAGCGGAATGGCGATGCGCACGACATCGAACGGATTCGTGGTGATGGTCTCGCCCTGCAGCGCGACCATCACGACGATGGTGAAGAGCAGGCCCCACAGGGCCACGGGTCCGATCCTGGGGAGGAAGACGGTCTCGTACCACTCGACCCCTTTGACGCGCTCGCCCCAGACGCGGGAAAGGTAACCGGCGACGAGGGGGATACCCAGGAAGATGAGGACCGTCTTGGCGATCGCCCACATCGAGATGTCGAGCGTCGAGCCGGTATCAAGCCCGAGCCACTCCGGTAGCGCCTGGAGGTAGAACCATCCGAGGATGGCATAGGCGAACACCTGGAACACGGAGTTGAGGGCGACGAGCACCGCGGCGGCCTCGCCGTTCCCGCAGGCCAGGTCGTTCCAGATCAAGACCATCGCGATGCACCGGGCGAGACCGACGATGATCAGGCCGGTCCGGTATGCGGGGAGATCGGGGAGCAGGATCCAGGCGAGGGCGAACATGACGGCGGGGCCGACGATCCAGTTGAGGACAAGCGACGCCCCCATCAGCCTGCGATCGGCGGTGACCTCGCCGATCTTCGAGTACTTCACCTTGGCGAGCACCGGATACATCATGGCCAGGAGGCCGAGGGCGATAGGGAGCGACACCGTGTCGATCTTGATCGTGTCGAGCGAGTCGTTCAGCCCAGGGAAGCCTCGCCCGAGCATGAGCCCGACGGCCATGGCCAGGAGGATCCAGATCGGCAGGTAGCGGTCGAGCGCCGAGAGCCTGCCGGTGATCCCGGCTTCGTCTGCGGTCACGGGTTCTGTCATGTCAGGAGGCGGCTCCCGTGAGGAGTTCGGCAATCTCGCGCACCGATGGAACACGTCCTGTTGTCTTGATCTCTCCGTCGATGGCGAGAGCCGGTGTCGACATCACACCGTACGCGACAATTTCTCCGTAGTCGGTGACCTTGTCGATCGGCACGTCCATGCCGAGCTGTACCAGGGCCTCAGATGTGGCGGCCTCCAGCGCGTTGCAGTTCTTACACCCGGTTCCAAGTACTTCAACCTTCATCCGTGTTCTCCCTCTCGGTTCTTGACTCTTGACTCTTGACTCTTGGTTCTTGCTACTCGCTACTC
>JAUVNV010000027.1 GCA_030599515.1 Acidimicrobiia bacterium | reverse complement strand
CGAGTCGCCGTCGTGTCTCGCGATGCCTGGTGTCCCGAGTCGCAAATCATGCACAGAATCTTGCCGGCCGTCGACGCCCCTGGCGGCGTCCTCCGTCTCGCCGCAGTCCAGACTGCGCCTTCGTTGTGCGTCCTTGCCAGAAGCGCCGATGCCTCGGCAAGATCAGCACGGACTCACGACTCAGGACACTAGATTCCCCGGTGACGCCGTCGAGGGAGAGACCATGAGCGCAACACTCGAAGGTAGACGAGCCCTGGTGACCGGAGCTTCCCGCAACCTCGGCCCGGAGATCGCCCATCGGCTCGCACGCGCCGGAATGTCGGTCGCCGTCAACTATCGCACGTCCCGGTCGGAGGCCGAGGATCTGGTGACACGCCTCACCGCGGACGGTGGGCGTCGTCACGTTGCCGTGCCCGCCGACATGACGAAGTCCGACGAAGTCGAGGCCGCGGTATCTCGGGCTGTAGCCGAACTTGGTGGTCCGATCGATGTGCTGGTCAACAACACAGGGCCCTACGGGATGACCGCGTTCACGGACATGAACGAGGAGGAGTGGGACCAGGTCTGGGACGGCAACGCCAAGGCGACCTATCTCGCCACGCGGTCCGTGGTTCCGGGCATGCGCGCCTCCGGCTGGGGCCGAATCGTCAACATCTCCGCGGTCTCTGCTTTCGTACGCAACCGCTCGATCTACGGGCTCGCCAAAGCGGCGATCGGAGTCCTGACCGAGGAACTGGCACTGGAGCTGGCGCCGGAGATCACCGTCAATGCCGTAGCTCCCGGACAGATACTCGAGAGCCTCGATGACCTTGGAGAGTTCGCCGCCAAATGGGCCGAGCAGGTCACGGCGCGCACGCCGGCGGGGCGCCTCGCCACACGAGCTGAAGTGGCCGAGATCGTCTACCTGTTGTGCACGCCGGCATTCGACATGGTCACCGGGTCCATCATCCCCGTGGACGGCGGACTCCGACTCCCGAGGTTCTGAGTGGTGGTCCTGAACGATCGCGATACCCGCTGCGTCGTCGAGGCCTTCTACCGTGCGTTCCTTGCCGGAGACGCCGACGCGATGCTCGTTCTCATGTCCGACGGCGTCGAGATTCGCTTCCTCGGCCAGGCCCGTCTTCGTGGCATCGAGGCGGCACGAGCCTTCTTCGCGTTCTCGGCAGGTCTGCTCGAGGACCTCTCCTTCACGACCCATCGGACGATCGTCGACGGCAGTTGGGCTGCGGTCACCTGGTCCGAGACGGCCCGCACGCGAACCGGTGTCCCGTGGGAGAACCATGGTGTCGATGTCTTCCGCGTTGAAGACGGCGTGATCATCCTGCTGCACGAGAACAATGACGTGAGGCTCGTTCACCGCTTCCTTCCGACCTACGCAGAGTCCTGAAGAGGAGTCCTGGTTCCACTAGCGAGATCGGCGGGACTTGTCGACTGGTAGCATGCGCGTGCCCGCCAGTTCGGGAGAGGAGTCGCTGTGGAGTTCCGTACCGTCGGGTCGATCGAAGAGGCGCTGGCGTGTCTCGCCGATGTCGGGGACGAGGCTCAGGTCGTAGCCGGTGGCACCGACGTGATGATCCAGCACATGCGACGGGAGATCAACCCTTCGCTGTTCCTGTACATCGGGAACCTCTGCGAGATGGAGGGCCTGACGAAGAACGGCTCTCACGCGATCGGGGCCCTGACGACGCACCGGCACCTCGCCACCGATCCGCTCGTCGTGGCGGCCTTCCCGGCACTGGCAGAGGCCGCTTCCACCGTCGGCAGCTGGCAGACCCAGGAAGTCGGAACCCTCGGCGGGAATCTCTGCAACGCTTCTCCGGCGGCCGATACAGTCGCCCCGCTCCTGATCGCCGATGCACAAGTGGAGCTCCGCAGGGCAAGTGGCGTACGCCGTCTCCCGCTCGATGAGTTTCTCCTCGGGCGGCGCTCGACAGCCCGACTTCCGGACGAGCTGCTCACGGCCGTCACCGCGAGACCACCGGGTGAGAGATGCGGCGAGACCTATCTCAAGCTCGGCCGGCGGAGCGCCATGGAAGTTGCCATCGCGGGGTTGGCGGTTCGCCTCACGTTCGATGCTGTCGGCAATGTCGAATCGGCCAAAGTCGCGGCCTGCGCGGTGGCACCGCGGGCATATCGAGCAGTCGAAGCTGAGAGCGTTCTTGAAGGCTCCCGCCTCGAAGAGGGGACCGTCGCCGAGGCCGGTCGTGCCCTCGTGGATTCGGCGACACCGATCGACGACGCCAGAGCTTCGGCCTCCTATCGCCGGCATGTGCTCCCCGGCTTGCTCGTCCGGGCGGTCGCAACGTGTCGCGAGCGCGCCGTGGAGCAGCGATGAGTGCCGAATTCTCCATGACCGTCAACGGCCGCACCGTCACTGTTGACGTGGCAGCAGACGAGACCCTTCTGCATGTGCTGCGCGACGAGCTACTCCTGACCGGAGCGAAGGAAGGGTGCGACGAGGGTGAATGCGGCGCCTGTACGGTGCTTGTGGACGGCAAGCCGGTCGATTCGTGCATCTATCCGGCCCCGGCAGCGGCCGGTCGCACGGTATCGACGATCGAAGGACTCGTCGGGTCCGATGGATCTCTGACCCCGATTCAACGAGCCTTCGTCGACGGATTCGCCGTGCAGTGCGGTTTCTGCACACCCGGCTTCGTCATGACCCTGACGGCTCTGATCGAGGAGAATTCGAAACCAACCGAGAGGGACATCCGGGAGGCTCTGTCGGGAAACCTGTGTCGGTGCACCGGCTACTCCACGATCATCGATGCCGTCCTCACCGCTACGGAGGAGCGCTCATGAGCGGCTCCGTCGGGAAGAGCGTGCCCCGTCTCGATGCCGAGCCGAAGGTGCGCGGCGAGGCAGTTTACGGTGTGGACTTCGAGCTCACCGGAACGCTCTATGCCGCCCTGGTGCTCTCCCCGGTCCCGTCCGGTCGCATCATCGGGATCGATACCTCCGCAGCTGCGGCCCAAGCTGGTGTCCGAGCCGTGGTCACCGCCGAAGACGCACCGGACCTGCGCAGCGGCCTCGCGCTCGACGACGAACCACTCTTCGCATCGGACACGGTTCACTACGAGGGGGAGCCGATCGCGGCGGTGGTCGCCGACAGTCTGAAGGCAGCGCGACGCGCGGTCTCCGACGTGATCGTGAACATCGAAGAGTCACCGCCGGTCGCCTCGCTCGAGGCAGCGCTGACGGAGGGTGCTCCGCTGGTTCACGAGAACTGGGAGACGTTCGCGCCCGTTCCCGGCCTGCCGGAGTGGCCACGCCAGGGCAACGTCGTCGGCGAGATGACGGCCGATCCCGGTGGCGTCGACGAGGCGTTCGCTGGGGCAGACCACATCGTTGAGGACGTATTCGTAGCGGACCGCCAATACCAGGCCTACCTCGAGCCGAAGAGCGCTACTGCGATATACGAGGAGGATCGGTACACGATCCACGTCTCTCACCAGTACCCGTGGAACGTGCGATCCCGTACCGCCCGGGCCCTGGGCGTGAATCCTTCTCGGATCCGAGTCATTGGACACCACATGGGGGGCGGTTTCGGAGCCCGGCTCGATGTCGGCCTGGAGCCATATGCGGCACTGCTCGCCCGCCTCGTTCGGGCCCCGGTGAAGCTCGTCTTCGATCGCTCCGAAGACCTGCTCACGTGCAATTCCCGTGAGAACGCCATCATCAGGATCCGATCGGGAGTCATGAACGACGGCCGGATCGTCGCTCGGGAGTTCCTCTGTGACATGGATTGCGGCGCCTATGCCACCGACACCGTGTTTCTGATCAGCATCCCGATCTTCCTCGCCGGGTCGGTCTACGAGGTCCCATCCACGAGAGTCGTGGCACGTGCCGTGTACACGAACACGACACCGACGGGTGCATTTCGCGGCGTCAGCGGCACCTACCTGAATTTCGCTCTCGAGCGGCACACCGACAACCTCGCCAACACCATCGCCATGGACCGACGTGAGTTCCGGATCCGCAATCTGATGGACGACGGGCACAGAATGCTCAACGGCCAGATCCTCACCGATGCCGGGATCATGAGAACCGCCTTCGCAGAAGTGGAAGCCGTGGCCCCGTGGGCGGACATGGGGAAGGGCCCCAATCGGGGCGTCGGGATGGCCGCGACGCTGTGGCTCACCAATCCCGCCCCGGGGCAGGTCACGCTCAAACTCGATGTCGATGGGACCCTCGGCGTCATCACCGGCGCCAGCGAGATCGGGACCGGAGCTGTCGCCATGGGGGTTCGCCAGATCGCCGCCGATGAGCTCGGGATCGACCCGAGGGACGTCATCGTGACGATGCCCGACACGGACGTGCAAGGACACGACGGCGGTGCTCAGGGCAGTCGAACCACCCATATCGTGGGTCGGGCTGTTCGGGAGGCGGGTACCGGACTCCGAGAACAGGTTGTCCGCGCCGGTGCCCGACTTCTCGGGGAGTTGCCCGACGACGTCGAGATCGGGGACGGCCATGTGTCGGTGAAGGGTGAGTGGAACCGGCGCGTGACCCTCGCCGAGGTCGCCACACAGGCCCTGTACGACGTCGGGCCGCTGGTCGCTTCGGGGTCCTACGCCACACCTACGCCGAAGTACGACCCCGACACAGCCGTCGGTCTGTTGTTCCCGACGTTCCCGACGCCGACTTACCACGTCCACATCGCCGAGGTCGAGGTCGACCCCGACACGGGGTTGGTCACGGTCCTCCGCTACGTGGTCGTGCAGGAAGTCGGCAAGGCCATCACTCCCGAGGGCGTGATCGGCCAGATTCAAGGGGGTGTCGCCCAGGGAATCGGCTATGCCCTCTACGAAGGACTCCAGATCGGGGAGG
Source organism: Acidimicrobiia bacterium (assembly GCA_030599515.1). GTDB lineage: Bacteria > Actinomycetota > Acidimicrobiia > Spongiisociales > UBA5794 > JAHEEL01. Next base: position 10,753 of record JAUVNV010000027.1, on the reverse strand, counting down.
ATGGGCGCTATCGGCAGCGAACGCTCGAAGCCTATCGAGTACCGATCGCCCTCGATGTCCCGAGGGTCGAAGCCGTGCTCCTCGAGCATCCCGACGAGGAGGGTCCGCACGGAGCCAAGGGTGCAGCCGAGCCTCCGATCGTGCCGGTTGCTGCCGCGATCGGGAACGCCATTGCGGACGCGACGGGTGGAGCCATCAACCGCATACCGATCACCCCCGAGGACGTACTGGATGCCCTGGCGGAGAACCGAGAAGACTGACCGATTCGAAGGAGCGATCACATGAGGACCATCGGCAGAGAGCAGATGCTCGATATCTCCGTTGGTGGAGGATTCCTCGGGGCGGGCGGTGGTGGATCGGTGAGTGAAGGCGCCAAGTTGGTGGACAGGATCCTCCAATTCGGCACCGGTGTCGAGCTGGCCTCGGCGGATGAGATCGATGACGACGCGTGGGGAGCGGTCGTTGCCGGCATGGGATCGCCGGTGGCATCGAAGAGCAATCCGAGGACGTACTCGCCGACCTGGGCGATGGATACACTCGCCGGGGCGATGGGTTTCGAACCCTCGTTCGTGATCCCGTTCGAGACCGGCGCCGGCAACAGCCTCACTCCGATGCAGGTTGCAATCCAGAAGAGCATTCCGGTCGTGGATGGTGACCCGGTCGGACGCGCCGTTCCGCAGATCGACATGACCACGTTCCATCTCGGCCGGATCGGCATCTCTCCGCTTGGATTGGCCAATGAGGATCGGATCACCGCCGTGCTCCGGACGGAGAGTTCCTACGACATGGAGCGCGTGGCTCGGGCGATCTCCTCCGAGCTAGGCGGCGTCGCCGCGATCGCCTGCTACGCGATGCAGGGTGCCGACATGAAGCGCCACATCATTCGAGACACGACGACGCTGTGCGAGGGCATTGGGGCCACGATCCGTCGGACGCAAGCGGAGGGTGGCGACGTCGCAGCGGTCCTGCTCGAACGTTTTGATGCCTACCTCCTCGGTCGGGGCGTCGTCGCGTCCGTCGAGTCGGGGATACGGGGTGGTTTCGACTTCGGGCGCGTCGAGTTGCGGGGGGATCTGCCACTCGACGTCGCCTTCCAGAACGAGAACATGGTCGCGTCCCGCGATGGGGAAGTGCTGGCGACGGTCCCCGATCTGATCTGTGCCGTCGATGGCCGGGGGGTTCCGGTGACCAATGCCGACGTCGTCGAAGGGATGGAGATCACGTACCTGGGGATGGCAGCAAATCCGGCGTTCCGAACGGCCGAAGCATTCGCCCTGTTCTCCAAGGCACTCGATGTTCTCGGCTTTCGAGAGGATTTCATCCCCATCGAGAACCTGATTGACCGTGACTGAGCCCTTCCTCGAGGGTAAGGCGGCGCTGGTCACGGCCGGATCTCGCAGGCTCGGAGCAGCGATCGCGACGGCCCTCGCGGCCCGGGGTGCGGACGTGGCCGTCAACTTTCACAAGTCGAGCGAGGTCGCCGAAGCCCTTGTGGAATCGCTCTCGGGTGGCGGGGCTCATGTCGCGGTGCGCGGAGACGTCGGCACCGCGGAGGGGACGCGCCGGCTCGTGGCGGATGCCGGGCGTGCTCTGGGTGGGCGCACGATTCAGGTGCTCGTGAACAACTGTGGGCCCTTCGCCATGACGCCGTTCGCCGAAATGGCCGAGGAGGAGTGGGACCGGATATGGGATACCAACGTCAAGGCCGCATTCGTGGCATCTCAAGAGTTGGCACCCGAAATGCGCGCGGCAGGGTGGGGGAGGATCATCAACGTCTCCGCCGGGTCGGCCTACCTTCGCAACCACTCCATCTACACGCTTGCGAAGGCTTCGTTGCAGACCTTGACGGAGAGCCTCGCGATCGAGCTGGGACCGGAGATCACCGTGAACGCCATCACCCCTGGTCAGATCGCAGAGAGCGCCGATGTCATCGCCGAGTTCGACCACGACTTCGTGGGACGGGCCATCGAACATACCCCTCTCGGACGGCTCGTGACGCGCGCTGAGGTAGCCGCCATCGCGGCAGAGTTGTGTGGTCCGTTGTTCTCCGGCGTCACCGGGGCCACGATTCCGATCGACGGTGGCTGGCATCTACCACGATTCTGATCCTCACCGAGCCAGGTTTCCCCCGTCGACGACGAGCGTGTGACCGGTCACGAACGAAGCGTCGTCGGAGCAGAGCCAGACGACCGCAGCGGCGATCTCCTCCGGTCGGCCCATGCGGCCCATCGGATGCATTGTCGCGAGCGCGTCACCGAGAACCGGATCGGTCCGCAACCGCTCGATCATGGGGGTTTCAATGGCGCCGGGATGGATCGAGTTCACCCGAATGCCGTCTTCGGCGTAGTCGAGCGCCACACTCTTCGTCAGCCCCACGATCGCGTGCTTGCTCGCCGGATACGGGCCTCCGGCGCCGCCGGCGAGACCGAAGGTCGACGAAGCGTTCACGATGGCGCCGCCGCCCTGTTCGAGCATCTGTGCCAGTTCATACTTCATACAGAAGAACACACCATCAACGTTGATCGACATCACCTTGCGCCAGTGATCGGTTGTGGTCTCGTGGAGACGGACGCGTTGGCCTTCGACTCCGGCATTGTTGTAGGCGACGTCGAGGCTGTCGAAGCGCTTGACGACGTCATCCACCATTCGCGCCACCTGGACCTCGTCGGTGACGTCGACCTCGAAGAACTCCGCCTCTCCGCCGGCGTGCTCGATTCGGACCACCGTCTCCTCGCCACCTGCGGGGGAGATGTCGGCGACCGCGACCCGTGCCCCGTTCTCGGCAAAGGCGAGGCACGTCGCCAGGCCGATGCCTGAACCTCCCCCCGTCACGAGGGCCACACGACCGTCAAACCCCTTCACTGCGCGCTCCTTGGCCGGTTGCCGGGATGTTACCCGGCTCGGCGGGCCGCCATCGAATAGCATCAGAACTGAGGAGGTGCGGATGCCCGATGATCTGGTCGATCAACTGACTCGCCGATACCGGGACTGGTTCGCTGCGATCGGTGCGGAGGGGGTCGGACCCCTGGAATCGATGCTTGCTGAAGAGTGGATGTACACGAACTACGACGGTCTCGTGCGCGACAAATCCGAGTATCTCGATTGGGTAGCCGGAGTCACGGAACCGGCCGTCTTCGTCGGACCCTACGAGATGCACGTCCGTCAGCACGGTGACATCGTGCTCGTTCTCGGCGGGTACCGGGTGCTCCGCCCCTCTGATGAGGACGTCCTCGAACTCCGGTTCACCGGTGTCTGGCTGCGGCGCGACGCCGGGTGGCGGTGCCTCATGCACCACAATTCAGAGGTCACCGGCTGAGGTCCTGGTCAGATGATCCTCGGCCGATGTGCCGCGTCGCCGATGACCGTCTCGGGACCCAGGTGGACTTCGTCGTTGTTCCCGCCGGCCACGACCATCGGCCAGAGCGCTTCCTCGTCGTCGACGACGAACTCGATGACCACGGGGCGGTCAACGATGGCGAGAGATTCCTCGATCACCACCGGAACCTCTGCGGGTGTCGTAGCGCGGAGGCCGACGCAGCCGAGGGATGCTGCCAGTGCCGGGTAGTCCGGCCACTTGTTGCCGAGTTGCACCGCCGAATACCGCCCCTCGTAGAAGAGGTCCTGCCACTGTTTGACGAGGCCGTAGTGGTGATTGTTGATCACTGCGACCTTGATGGCGATGCCCTCATCGGCGGCAGTGATGAGTTCCTGGAACGTCATCTGAAAGCACCCGTCACCGTCGATGGCGTACACGAGCTCATCGGGCGCGGCAACCTTCGCGCCGATTGCGGCCGGGATGGCGAAACCCATGGTTCCCAGACCGCCCGAGTTCACCCACGTGTGCGGTCGCCGGAAGCGCCAGAGCTGTGAGGCCCACATCTGGTGTTGGCCGACACCGGCGACTAACACCGCGTCGCCGTCGGTGAGCCTCCATAGCTCGTCGATGACGAATTGCGGTTTGATCGGGCCGTCGCTGCTCTGTTCATAGACGATCGGCTTGTCCCGCTGCCAACCTTGCAAGGTCTCCATCCACGGAGCTCGCGGGGGAGCGGGTCGGTCACCCCACGCTTCGACGAGCCCTCCCAACACTTCTCCGGCATCGCCCACGATGCCAACCTGGGCAACCCGTATCTTGCCGATCTCGTTCGGATCAACGTCGATGTGGACGACGTCGGCGTGAGGGGCGAATGTCGAAGGGTCGCCGGTCACCCGGTCATCGAAACGGACGCCGATCGCGACGATCAAGTCGGAGCGCTGCAACGCGGTGATCGCGGTGTAGTTACCGTGCATACCCGGCATGCCCAGAGCGAGCGGATGAAGGTCCGGGAAGGCGCCGCGTCCCATCAGCGTCGTCACCACCGGAATGTTGGTGAGCTCGGCAAACCGGAGCAGCTCGTCGGAGGCACGTGACCTCAGGATCCCGCCACCGACGTAGAGGGCGGGTCGAGAGGCCCGTTCGATGAGGTGGATGGCAGCATCGATCGACCCGTGATCGGAGATCGAAGGAGACGCCACGCGGATCGTCGCCTCGGACCAGATGGCATCTGCCGCCTGAACGTCTTTCGGGACGTCGATCAACACGGGTCCGGGCCTGCCGGTCGTTGCGACGTCGAATGCCTCAGCAACGACGCCGGCGATGTCTGCGGCGTCGGTCACGAGCCAGTTGCGCTTCGTGCAGTGTTTTGTGATGGCCGTGGTTGGTGCCTCTTGGAAGGCATCCGTTCCGATGGAGATGGTCGCGACCTGTCCGGTGATGGCCACGAGGGGAGTGGAGTCCAGGAGAGCGTTCATCAACGGCGTGACGAGATTGGTCGCGCCCGGTCCCGAGGTTGCGAAGATCACTCCGGGACGTCCGGTCACCTGTGCGTAGCCCTCGGCCATGTGGCCTGCGCCTTGTTCGTGACGGGCGAGAACATGCCGAATCGGGCTCTGGAGCACTGCGTCGTAGATCGGGAGAATCGCTCCGCCGGGCACGCCGAAGACGACCTCAACGCCTTCGCGCTGCAGAGCTTCGACGACGGACTGTGCGCCCGTTCCTGTTGACATCACGTCTTCCTCGATCGGCGTTTGCCACACGACATTAGAGGTGACGATCCTCGGAGGCCAGCAGTGGTGCACCGCTGCGATCGGGCCGGGAGAACGGAGTTGGGCATTCGCGGGGTCCCTATCCCGCGACCTTCGATCACGAGCGAGCATCGAACCCCTAGTCTGCCGGTAACCAACGAGAGGGAGTGTCGATGGGCAATATCGAATGGGCGTACCTGCTGCTCGCCATCGAGGGGCGCATCAATCGCGCCAAGTTCTGGATCGGCCTGACGGTTCTCTATTTCGTGCCGTGGCTTTTCGTCGTCGTGGCGTTGTTGGCGGACAACGCGATTCTCTACTGGTTCGCCTTCGTGGTCGGACTGCTCGCCATCTGGCCGGCGATCGCGGTCAGCGTCAAGCGGTGGCACGATCGGGGCAAGTCCGGTTGGTGGATTCTCATCGGATTGGTGCCACTCATCGGAGGAATCTGGGCGCTGATCGAGACCGGCTTCCTCCCCGGCACGCCCGGGACGAACGATTACGGTCCCGATCCGCTCGCCTGAATCCGGGGCTCACTCACGACACGACGGCGACACCTCGTATGGAACGGAATCGACCACGAGTTGCTGTAGCCTCCGGGGATCCGAAAAGAGGGAGTGTCGATGGACAATATCGATTGGGCTGATCTGCTGTTCAGCTTTGAGGGACGCATCAACCGTGGCAAGTTCTGGCTCGGGCTCGCGGTGATCTATGCGGTGCCGTGGATCTTCATGATCGTTGGTGGGATGCTCAACTTGGACTTCCTCTACTGGATCGGGTTCCTGGCTGCGTTGGTCGCAATCTGGCCCGGACTCGCCCTCTCCATCAAGCGGTGGCACGATCGGGGCAAGTCCGGTTGGTGGATTCTCATCGGATTGGTGCCACTCATCGGAGGAATCTGGGCGCTGATCGAGACCGGCTTCCTTCCCGGCACGCCCGGGGCGAACGAGTACGGTCCGGACCCGCTGGCCGGCGTCTAGAACCGACACCAAACAGCCACAGCGACACCACCGGTGCGATGCCTCTGGCGAACCACCGGTGGTGTCGCTGCTGCGTCGTAGGGACGTCGACTCAGTCTTCGAAATCGGCCTTGAGGTCACCTCGGTCGATAGCGTCGGCGAATGCCCGGTAGTCGCTCTCGTTCTGATCGGCGTAACGGTCGGCGAATTCGGTGATCGCGTCGGCGAACGTGTCGTTGCTGCCGAGATAGCCGTCGATAGCCGCAGGATCACCCGATCGGGCGTGGCTCCTCGCCAGGGTCCACCCACACATATGCGCGTAATGGCGCAGGTCCTTCTCGTCGGCATCATCGACGTCGAACGAACCCTTCCAATCCCGGAGCTGGCGCCAGTAGTAGTTCCGCCCGTCGTACGAAGGTGACCAACCGAGGAAGATGTCGCTCGAGGCCTGCATCAGCCGTTGTCCCTGCACGACGCGCTCACCGTGATTCTCATAGGGGCTCGCGGGGAGATATGCCTCGAGGACCGACGGTCCGGCTTCCTTCATCTGGAGGAAGAGAGGGTCCTGCTCGTCCCGTCCCTCAAGCAGCAGGATCAGGCACCGCGTGCCGACGCTGCCGACTCCCACGACTTTCAGAGCCATGTCGATCGGGTGGAACTTGTCGAGGAGAACCCGTCGGTCGGGTCGGAGGCTCTCACGGTAGAGATCGAAGCTCCGCCGGGTCGTTTCTTTGAGTTCATCCGGCGTGGCGAGGCGGGTTGCATCGCGAAGAGGGACGAGAATCGGCGGATCCGACTTGATCCGGTACGTCCCATCGACGCGTTCGGCTAGTTTCGAGAGGGCCTGGAGGCTGTTCTTCGAGCGGGCCTTCTTCGTTATGCGCCCGGCCTTCTTCGCTTTCTTCTTCTTTCCCTCTTCGCGATAGAAGCTGGCGACGTCGTCAATCGAGAGGTGCGCGTACCAGACATCGAGGATCGATCCGTCGGCGAACTGCTCCATGGTCGTGCGGTACTTTTCGACCGACGATGTCGTGATCCTGGCGATGTCGGCATCATCGAAACCGAGATGACGCCCGGCGATCGTGAAACTCGTGGCGAGCCGCTTGAGATCCCACTCCCACGGTCCGACGAGGGACTCATCGAAGTCGTTCACGTCGAAAACCAATTCTCGTTCTGCCGAACCGTAGGCGCCGAAGTTCGAGAGGTGCGCGTCGCCGCAGATCTGCACCGTCAGGCCGGTCGATGGAGTGGAGGACAGATCGGAGGCCATGATGAGAGCGGCACCCCGGTAGAACGTGAAGGCCGACTCGACCATCCTCCCGCGGCGGACGGGGATGAGCCACTGCAGGCGCCCATCGTTCTGGCTCTCGATCAGACCGACGGGGTCTGGTCGATCCTTGGTCGGCGACCATTCAGCGTGGCTGGATCGTGGCGTCGCCTCGCGCAGGGATTTCCCATAGGCCTTCCGATCGTTGACGGACCGATGCGGAGATCCTTCTTCTCGCCCCATGCCAGGTCCTTCCTAAGTGCCGGCGTCGCGAGCCTACCCGACGACGTCGTCGCTCGGGGCCGGGTGATCGGCAAAGCCGTTCATGCGATTCCGTCGATGAGGGCAATGACCGCAGTGACTCCCGGCCTCTACGAACGGATGATGACCCGGTCTCTTCGCTCCGAACTCGACCGGTAGGGATCCATCACGGCGACGCCGGACTCGATGGCGAATCGTTTGTGTCTAGAACCACATCAGTTGTGGTCGTAAGCACAAACGACGGATCGTCCGAGATCTCGCCCAATCGTTTGTGTCTAGAACCACATCAGTTGTGGTCGTAAGCACAAACGATCTGGCGTGGCAGACTGCCTGCTGTGACCCACGACCACGATTGGCCCGGCGAGTACACGTACTGCCCCCACTGCGCCACCGAACTCGAACTGACCGATGTTCACGGGAAGCCGCGGCGGCGGTGCCCTTCGTGCGGTTTCGTCCACTGGCGGAACCCGGGGGTCGGTGCGGCAGTCGTCATATTCGACGATGACGGCAGGCTCCTCATGGTGCGCCGGGGTCCGAACGCGACCCGCTCCGGTCTCTGGTCCATCCCCGCCGGGTTCGTCGACTACGGCGAGGAGATCCGCGCTGCGGCCGCGAGGGAACTCCTCGAAGAGACGGGCCTGGTGGCCGAGATCGGCGACGTCGTCTTCGCGGCGTCGAACTTCCACGACCCTGCCAAGTTGACCGTGGGCATCTGGTTCGCCGGAACGGTGATCGGGGGGACGCTCGAAGCCGGGGATGACGCCGACGCCGTCGACTGGTTCGACCTCGACGATCTGCCACCCCTGGCGTTCGACACCGACGAAGCGTTCACTGCAGGTCTGAGCTGACCCGGCGGCGACCGGCTCAAAGCGACCGTCAGTCGTCTCTGAGCCGCTCCATCAGCTCCGTCAGCTCCAACCAGGAGGTCTCCGCGGCGTCGAGTTCGGCGACCGTGGCGTCGAGACGGAGTGCCAGTTCGGTGGTGACGACATAGTCGCTGCCGGCTGCGTCGAGTTGCGCAGCGAGGTCCGACCGGAGCGTCTCCAGGAGCGGGATCCGCTTCGTCAGCTCCTCGAGTTCCCGGCGTTGTTTCCACGTCGGTTTGGTGCGTGGTGTCGTCGATCGTTGAGGTCTCTTCCCCGGGGTGCGGGGTGATGTGGTGGGCTGGGTCTGCCGGGAGGCCCAGTAGGCGGGCCAGCCACCCGGATGGTGCTGCACCGTGCCGTCGGGTTCGATGGAGAAGATGTCATCGCATACCCGGTCGAGGAAGTAGCGGTCGTGGCTGGCGACCACGAACGCTCCGGGCCAGGCGTCGAGGTACTCCTCGAGCACCTCGAGCGTGTCGAGATCGAGGTCGTTGGTCGGCTCGTCGAGCAGCAGCAGATTCGGTGCCTCCATGAGAGTCAGGAGCAACTCCAGACGTCGCCGCTCCCCGCCTGAGAGGTCTCCGATGGTGGCGCTCTGTGCATCAGTGGCGAACTGGAACCGTTCGAGCAGCTTCGCCGCAGAGACTCGGATACCCGATTCGAGGAGCGTGGTCTCGGCGCGTTCGCGAACCACGGCGATCACCCGGGCATCGGGCGGTATCGGCTGAGGGTCCTGGCCGTACCAGCCGGGAACGATGGTCGATCCCATCGATATGGTGCCCTCATCGGGTGCGAGCCGTCCGGCGATGAGGCGCAGCAACGTGGTCTTGCCGGAGCCGTTGTCACCCACGACGCCGATCCGGGCGTCCGGCAGGACATTGAAGGTGATATTGCGCAGTACCCAATGACTCCCGTAGCGCTTCCCGACGTCGTCGAGGTGCACGACCTTGGACCCGATGCGTCGTGACGGAAGCTCGATCGAGATCTCCGGATCGATCGGTGGGCGTTGCGCTGCCATCAGTTCGTGCACCGCGTTAGTCCGGGCCTTCGACTTCGACGTGCGAGCCTTGGGGGAGCGGCGCAGCCACTCCAACTCGGTGCGGAGGCGTTGACGGCGGCGATGTTCGATGGTGGCCTCGTGTTCCTCCCGGACGGCGCGTGCTTCGAGATATTGCTCGTAGGTGCCCTGATGCGAATGCAGTGATCCGTGGTGTACCTCGACCACGCGGTTGGCGACACGATCGAGCAGGTATCGGTCGTGGGTGACGAGGATCAGCACCGAAGTGCGGGAGAGGAGGTGTTCTTCGAGCCAGTCGATCGTGTCAATGTCGAGATGATTGGTCGGTTCGTCGAGGATCAGCAGGTCGCACTCGGCGGCGAGTGCCAGCGCCAGAGCAAGTCGCTTGCGCTGGCCACCGGACAGCTCATCGACGGCGACGGATGGATCGGCGAGACCGAGACGGTCGGCCATGGCGATCGCCACACGATCGTCACCGACCGCATCACTAACGGTGCTACCGCTGGGGAAGGATGGATCCTGAGAGAGCGAGGCGACCCGGAGGCCTGCACTGCGCACGATCCTGCCCGCATCGGGATCCTCGGAACCCGCGATGATGCGCAGGAGCGTCGACTTGCCGGATCCGTTCCGGCCGATGACGCCGATGCGCTGCCGTCGACCGATCCCCAACGACACCTCTGAAAGAACCGGTGTCTCCGGGTACGACTTGGAGATGGACTCGAGGCTGATCAGATGCATCGACTGCAGTATGCCCACTCGGCGATCACCGAAGTGAACACCGCCCTTCCTCCCCCTCAGGGGGAGGTGTCGACGAAGTAGGCGGAGGGGGTCGAGCCCATCAGTTGACGACCACAGTGGACGATTGCCAGAGCAAATCAGAAGTCGATGTGATCCGGATGCGGACCGACGCGATCGTCGCGGTCCATGGCGTTGATCACAGCCATCTCGTCGGTGGAGAGCTCAAATCCGTAGAGATCGGCATTCTCGGCGATCCGTGACGGAGTCACGCTCTTGGGTATGGCGACGACACCACGCTGGAGCATCCACCGCAACACGACCTGAGGAACGGTCACTCCGTGGGAAGCGGCGATGGCCGACAACGTTGCGTCATCCATGATCAGACCCTGCTTCAGCGGACCCCATGCTTCGATCACGATGCCCCGCTCCACGCAGTACTCGACGAGATCAGGACTCTGCAGATGCGGGTGGAACTGGATCTGATTGATGGACGGGACCACGTTGGCGTTCTCAAGGAGCAGGTCGAGGTGGTGCGTGAGGAAGTTCGACACCCCGATGGCACGGGTCTTGCCCGTGGCCT
>JAUVNV010000094.1 GCA_030599515.1 Acidimicrobiia bacterium | reverse complement strand
CGTTTCCTCAACTACTTCCGCCGATCGGATGACAACCGACTCCTTTTCGGCGGTCGGCCCAACCTCTCTCCCGATCTCGATCTCTTCACCGTTGCGGGCGGGATGCGAAGCACGATCGGTGAGTTGTTCCCGGAGATCGCCGGTGTCGAGATCACCCATGTATGGGGCGGGAAGCTGGCGGCGACGTTCGACTTGCTCCCCCACCTCGGACGCACGGACGAGGGCATCTGGTACGCCGTCGGATACGGTGGACACGGCATGAGCCTTGCGACGTACCTGGGCACCGAGGTTGGGGGTCTCATCGGCGGAGCAATCGATACCAGTGCGTTCCTCGGCCTCCCACATCCAACCCGCTTCTACTACCGCGGCACCCCGTGGTTCCTCTCCGCCGGAGGCACCATGTTCCGCACCCTCGACAAGATAGGGAAGTAGCCGCCGCACGCCGCGGGTATGCTCCCGCGCGTGCCAACGCTGGAGCACCTCGGATCCGGGAAGGTTCGCGAGATCTACGCGGTCGACGACGAACACCTGCTGATCGTCGCCACCGATCGCATCTCGGCCTTCGACGTCGTCCTCGACCGGCCGATCCCGGACAAGGGACGCGTTCTCACCGGCCTCTCAGTTCACTGGTTCGACGTCCTCGCTACGCCACACCATCTGCTCTCCACGGAGCCCTCCGATGTGCCGGGCCTCACCTCCGCCGAACACGAAGACCTCTTCGGACGCATGATGCTGGTCCGGCGCGCCGAGGTGATCCCCATGGAGTGCGTCGTCCGCGGCTACCTCTACGGTTCGTCGTGGAAGGAGTACGCGGCGGGCGGCGGGCCGACCACCGAGCATCTCCCCGATGACCTCCGACAGGCCGACCGCCTTCCCGAGCCGATCTTCACGCCGGCAACCAAGGCGGAGAGCGGGCACGACGAGAATCTGACCGAAGCGGATGCCCGTGTTCTGGTCGGCGACGCTCGCTACGAAGAACTTCGCGAACGGAGCATCGATCTCTATCTCGCGGGCAACGCGTACGCAGCCGAGCTAGGGATCATCCTCGCCGACACGAAGTTCGAATTCGGAGTCGTCAACGACGAGATCATCCTCATCGACGAGGTCCTGACTCCCGACTCCTCCCGCTACTGGCCCGCCGAGGCTTGGATCCCGGGACGCGCGATCCCGTCGTTCGACAAGCAACCGGTTCGCGACTGGCTCGAGGCCCAGCAGGATTGGGACAAGACACCCCCGGCCCCGCCTCTCCCCGATGAGGTGGTCGCAGCCACGAGAGCGAGGTACGTGGAGGTCTACGAGAGACTGACGGGAAAGAGGTTCGTGGAGTATTTGGGAGGCACGAAGTGAGTTGTCGGTTGTCGGTTGTCGGTATCCGGTATCCGGTATCCGGTACACGGATTCGTCCCATGTTGCTTCTCCCTGTCACCTGTTACCTGTCACCTGTCACCCCGACCTCCGCAGGAGGCTGCTCATGAGGTTTCGCGTACAAGTCATGCGTAGACCGGGAATCGCCGATCCTGAGGGAGCTACGACGGCTCGGGCGCTCAACGATCTCGGGTACGCCGAGGTCACCGGCGTCCACTTCGGAAGGGACATCGTCGTTGAAGTCGACATCGGTGACGAGGCCGCCGCCCACGCTCGCGTCACCGAGATGTGCGAGCGACTGCTCGCGAACCCGGTGATCGAGGACTACACGGTGGAACGGATCCTGTGAGGGTCGCCGTCATCGTCTTCCCTGGGTCGAACTGCGAACTCGACACCGTGCACGCTCTGCGGCTTCTCGGCGCCGAGCCGGATCTGGTGTTCCACCGGGAGACCGACCTGTCGGGAGCCGATGGCATCGTGCTCCCGGGAGGATTCGCCCACGGTGACTACCTCCGTACCGGCGCCATTGCCCGCTTCTCTCCGGTGATGGCAGAAGTCGAGCGCCACGCCGCTGCCGGCACCCCGGTTCTCGGAATTTGCAACGGCTTCCAGATCCTCACCGAAGCGGGCCTCCTCCCCGGAGCGCTGGTCGCCAACCGTGACCTCCGCTTCATCTGTCGTCCGATCCACGTGCGCGTCGAGTCGACCGACAGCATCCTGACAAGGAACGCCGAGGTTGGGCGGGTACTCCGCATACCTCTCAATTCGTACGAAGGGAACTTCGTGCTCGATCCCTCAGCCCTCGAAGCCCTCAACGACCGGGACGGGGTCCTCCTCCGCTACTCGGACTCGACCGGCAACGTCGGCGACGGGTCGAACCCGAACGGCTCGACGAACTCGATCGCCGGCACCACGAACGCTGCCGGCAACGTCGCAGGATTGATGCCGCATCCAGAACGCGCCGTCGAAGAGATCCTCGGATCGAGCGACGGCAGGGTGCTGCTCGAATCGTTCGTTTCCTCGATGGAGGCGATCCCCGCATGACCGAACCGGCGCACCGCCTCCTCGGCATGACCGATGACGAGTACGAGTCGGTGATCACCATCCTGGATCGCACACCGGCGACTGCGGAATTGGCCATGTACTCGGTGATGTGGTCGGAGCACTGCTCATACAAGTCCTCCCGCGGCCTGCTCGGACGGTTCCGTTCCAACTACCCGTGGGTCGTGCTCGGGCCGGGCGAGAACGCCGGTGTCGTCGACCTTGGGGACGGCTGGCTCGCCGCGCTCCGCATCGAGTCGCACAACCACCCATCCTTCGTCGAGCCCTACCAGGGAGCCGCCACCGGCGTCGGCGGGATCCTGCGAGACATCTTCACGATGGGTGCTCGCCCCGTCGCCGTGTGGGATCCTCTCCGGTTCGGCCCGCTCTCCGACGCACACAACCGCTATCTCTTCTCAGGTGTCGTCTCCGGTATCGCCGGGTACGGCAACGCCGTCGGGGTCCCGACACTGGGTGGCGAAGTTGAATTCGCCGACCGGTTCTCGGGGAACCCGCTCGTGAACGTCATGGCTCTGGGTCTCCTGAAGGAGGAACAGCTCGTCACTCGAGCGGCCGGGAACGCAGGCGACGTTGCGATCCTCCTCGGATCGTCCACCGGACGGGACGGAATCGGCGGTGCCTCCATCCTTGCCTCCGCCTCATTCGATGAGGACTCGGGGGTCAAGCGCCCGTCGGTCCAGGTCGGAGATCCGTTCGAAGAGAAGAAGCTCATCGAAGCCTGCCTCGAGTTGTACGACCGGGGCCTCCTCGCCGCGATCCAGGACCTCGGAGCTGCCGGTATCTCGTGCGCGACTTCCGAGTCGGCATCGGCGGGCGGGATGGGAATGGACGTCGACCTCGACGCGGTACACCTCCGAGAGTCGGACATGACGGCAGGCGAGATCCTGATGTCGGAATCCCAGGAGCGCATGCTCGCGATCGTCGAACCCGACAATGTCGAAGCCGTCCTCGCCGTGGCCGAGAAGTGGGAGGTCGGCGTTTCGGAAATCGGAACCATTACGGACGGTGACCTCCTGCGGGTCTTCCAGGGTGGAGAGGAGATCGCGTCGATTCCCGCAGCTTCCCTGTCCGATGATGCCCCCCTCTACGACCGTCCGGCTCGCCGTCCGGAGGATCTCGACGAGATCTGGGCGGATGCACCGCCCCTCCCCGACCACGTCAACCTACCGGACGTTCTCCTCGAACTCCTCGACGACCCGGCGCTCGGCGACCGATCCTGGATCTCGGAGCAATACGACCACATGCTCTTCCTCCAAACCGTCGTCGAACCGGGCCACGACGGATCCTTGCTGAGGATCAAGGGCACCAGCAAGGGTCTCGCAGTGTCGACCGACGGTGACTCCCTCCGATGCTTTCTTGACCCACGCCGCGGCGCGAAGCGACTCATCTACGAGTCGGCGCTCAACGTCGCCGTCACCGGCGCCGCCCCGTACGCCGTGGTCGACAACCTCAACTTCGGCAACCCCGAGAAGCCGGAGATCATGTGGCAGTTCATCGAGACCGTCGACGGCATGGCCGATGCGTGCGAGCACCTGAACGTCCCGGTCGTCGGTGGCAACGTCTCGTTCTACAACGAAACCGACGGCGTCGACATCTACCCGGCGCCGGTGGTCGGCATGCTCGGTTTCGCCGACCCGATGCCGGAGAACCCGCCCCGCCTCGACCGGGCGGAGGAGGGCATGGAGATCTGGCTCGTCGGCCCTGAGTCCGGCGATGATTTCGCCGCGTCCGCCTACTCCCGCGTGCTCCTCGATCATCTCGGGGGCCGTCCGGAGGCCGTCGACCCGACCGTTGCCCTGGCGGTCGTGGCCCACGCCGCGCGGCTTGCGCCGAACGTCCCTGTGCTCCACGACGTCTCCGCTGGGGGACTCGCCGTGGCGATCGCCGAGATCTGCATCCGCTCGGGCATCGGTGCAGCACTCGACGACATGGCCTGGGAGTTGCTGCTCGACGAAGCCCCAATCCGGTTCATTGCCGTCACACCGGTCGGCACCGACCTCGGGATTGGCAACGTGCCGATTCGATGGCTCGGCGTGATGGGCGGGAACCGCATCGCCTTCGGCCGACACAGCTCGGTTCCGCTCGATGAATCCACCCGGGTCTGGCGTGAGGCGATCCCACGCCGGATGGTCGGCTGAGGGTCCCGCGCGTTCGGAATTCTCACAAGCGGGAAGCGCCGGTAAGGGGATGCGGAGCACCGGCGGGTCACGGTGACCGGTTGCCTCCGGCGGGGACGATGGTCACCCAACCGAGGGGGCTGGTCCATCGGTAGTCGCCGTTAGGGAGCCGCCGGTAGGTCCAGCCGTAGGCGTGTTTGTGGCAGTGGTCGTGTCGACACAGTGCCCCCATGGTGCCGACGGTGGTCTTCCCTCCCTGAGCGTATGGGATGCGATGGTCGAGGTCGGAGCGGATGGCGGGCATGCGGCATCCGGGGAAGATGCAGGTCCGGTCCCGGGTCTGGATCGCCCGGCGTTGATCTGTGGTGGGTCGGCGTTGGGTGACGCCGGTGGCGACGGTCCGGCCCTGGTCGGTGATCGTGTAGCGCCACTCGCCGTCGGTGTGGTCCCGGGCGATGCGACGGGTGACGTCGGCGACGACGGGGCCGTATCCGGATAGATCTCCCGGCGTGTCGGACATCTCGGCGAGCGTGTCAAGGTCGACGTGGAGGTCGACCACCCCCCGTCGACCCCGGCCGCTGCCGGTGTTGGTGTGCGAGTCGGTTCCGGTGAGCAGGTCGAGATAGACGTCGGCACGGATCTGATCAATGCTGCGGGTCTCGCCTGAGCCTCGGAGGCTGCGGGTGATCGCTTCGATCCGATCCCTGATCTCGGCGACCCGATCCGGCGGTAGATCTAGGCCGAGGAGGTGAGCGGTGCCAGATTCGGTGGGCTCGACGACGACCCGACGGGCCTCAACCGCCGTGTTGTACCGGCGCCGGGCCTGATCCGGATCAACCTCCATGCAGAGGCGCTGGATCCGGGCCCGCAACTGGCCGGTCGTCAACCGGGAAGCGTCGTTGAGGACCCGGCCGGCGACCCGACGGGCCTCAGCGACGGTGAGATGGATCGTCTCATTCACCAACACTCCGGCGCGGCGACGATCGACCCTCCCGGTGTGGAGTGCTGCGTGCACCGTCGGAAGCCGGCGTCTGAGCTCCAGAGCGAACTCCAACTCCCGGTCCGCCGCACGGCGCGTGAGGTGCAGCGCCACCCGGATCTCGGTCGCAGCCGCATCCGCAGCATCAGACAGCCCCAGCGGATGATCCAGATCCGTCTCGTACTCGTCGACCACGGCGTCGACAACCGACGCCATCGTCGCCAACAGCCGAGCCTGATCATGTGACACCTGCCGCTGTTGGGCGCGCAACACGACCAGCCGATCCCTACCCGACACCCCGTCCACGTCGACCGCCGACAACAACGCCCCAAGCACCGGACCCGGATCCATCTCGTCGAGACCGGCCGGGATCGACTCCCGCACCACAGGAAGAGCCGGGGTCGGCTCCCGCGCTTCGATCGTCGTATCCAACATGGGAACAACGTATCAACCGGCTGTGACAGAAAGTGGCTCGCTGCGCTCGCCAGGCTCAGTACTCAGTACGGCGCCTACCGCCGCTTGAATCTCAGATGACCTCGAAACCCTCGGCTCGTGCGGCCTCTGCCTGCCGCCGATCCCGCGTGACGAACCCCGTCTCGACTCCATCGGACCGAAGGGCGATAGCCGTCGCCAGGTGAATCGCGTCGGCAGCTCCAAGCGGGTGGCTCTCGAGGAGCTGACGGGCGGGACGCGCCAGGACAGCCAGGTCGAGCGGGAGGGTCGCCAGCCTCCCACCGGCCGAGCAATCGGCATCCGCGATAGTGATGAATGGATCTGCCGCTGGGATCCTCCCAGCCCGAACTGCACGGTGAAACGCTGATGCGATCTCAAGCAGCGTCAACTCGGATGTTGCGAACTGGTCGACGCTCCCGAAGATCAGCGACCGAAGTTCCTCACCGTCCGGTTCGTCGACCAGGTACGCACGGCCGAGAGCACTCGTATCGACGTACAGCCTCATCGGTTCTCGTCCCGCTCTGCATCGAGGGCGTCGCTGAACGCAGGCCCGCATCCCTTGCTCATCGCCAACACCTCCTCGAGGGTCGGGATCGGACCATCCGGCGGATCATGTTCGGAGAGCAACCCTCTGGCTCGCAGCTCCTCCACGAACGCCGCCTGTGTGTCTTCCGGCGTCACGGAGCCACTCAGCGTGTCGACGACGAACGCGTTCAGCGACTTGCCTTCGGCCTTCGCCTTGCGCTTCAAGGCCTCGTGGAGATCGTCGTTGAGGCGGGTGATCATCTGTCTCATTGCGATCATGCTATCAGTCATGCCTTCAGTGATATCACAGGGCCGCGACTGATGGAAGACCCATGCTTTCCGGTGACCGGGTTGCGGGATTACGGCGGACCCATCGGTAGGTTGCAATCGACATGGAACCCACCGAAACGACCGTACCCGTCTGCTACCGGCATCCGGACCGTATCACCGGCTTGTCGTGCAGCCGCTGTGGGAAACCGATCTGCGTCGAATGCAGCAACGACGCCTCGGTCGGCCAACTGTGCCCGGAGTGTGCAACCCCCAGCGGTCGTCACCAGGTCGTCCGGGGCCGGCAGATCTACGGCAAGCCCTCGTTCCAGACCGCGCCGGTCAGCTTCTCGATCATGGCCGTCACGGTGGCGATCTATGTACTAGGAGCGTTGTCCCTGGACTTCAAGATCTGGTCCTTCGAGACCTTCGCTCAGGTGAATCTTCTCATCGGCGTTGGTGATTGGTGGCGGATCTTCACGGCAGCGCTACTCCACGCCAACCTCTGGCACATCGGGTTCAACATGTACGCCCTGTACCTCTTCGGTCCGCGCATGGAACAGCAAGTCGGGTCACCTTCGTTCGCCGCGCTCTACCTCGCGTCGGCAGGAACAGGCGGACTTGTTTCCTATCTCCTCGGATCGCCCGACCAGGTCAGCATTGGGGCGTCGGGCGCCGTCTTCGGCCTCTTCGGTGCATGGATCTTCGTCGCATGGAAGATGCGTCACACGCCGGGCGGGCGATCGATGTTCACGCAACTGTTTGTGCTGCTCGCGATCAACGTCGTCATCAGCCTCTCGCCCGGCATCGACGGCCTGGCCCACCTTGGAGGATTCGTCGCCGGCATCGGGATCGCCGGCCTCTGGTCGGTCCTCGCCGTCGGCAAGTCAAACGCGGTGGGAATCCGAACCGCTATCGCAACAGCGGTGATCGTGCTGGATCTGGCGGCGGTGCTGTTCCTCTGAGTAGGCGACAAACCGCAAGCTGCAAGACGGGGCGTCCTTCCGTGTCTTGCAGCTTGAAGCTTGAGGCTTGAAGCCTTCAGCCGGCACGATGTCCTGAGCCATCCCCGCTACTTGCTACAGCCCCTGTTCAGCAATGAACGCGTCGAGCACACCGTTGAGATCCGGTTTGCCGATCTCCTGGAGGTCGTAGAACACCCTCGTATGGGGCTTCTCGATGTTCACGATTCGGCCGAGGTCGATCGGCGTGCCGATGACGACCGCGTCGCAGTCGGTGGCGTTGATCGTTGCTTCCAGGTCGCGCAACTGCTCCTCGCCGTAACCCATGGCCGGCAGGATCGTCCCGATATTCGGGTAGATCTCGAAGGTCCCCTTCAGCTTGCCCACCAGGTAGGGGCGCGGATCGACGAACTCGGTTGCCCCGTACTTCGCAGCTGCCACCACGGCGGCACCGATCTTCATCCCGCCGTGCGTCAACGTCGGGCCGTCTTCCACCGCCAGCACCCGCTTGCCCTTGACCACCGACGGATCGTCGAGACGCAGCGTCGACGCGGCATCGATCACCTTGGCGTCCGGATTGACCGCCGCGATGTTCGCGCGCACCTCCACGATGCCGGCCAGATCCGCCGAGTCGATCTTGTTGATGACCACGACGTCTGCCATCCGCAGGCTCACTTCGCCGGGGTAGTAGCTCAGCTCGTGACCGGGCCGGTGCGGATCGACGACGGTGAACGCCAGATTGGCTTCGTAGAACGAGAAGTCGTTGTTCCCACCGTCCCACACGATCACATCGCAGCCGTCGGGATCGTTCTCAGCCGCCCGAATGATCGCCTCGTAGTCGACGCCGGCGTAGATGACGTTCCCGCGCACAATGTGCGGCTCGTACTCCTCCATCTCCTCGATGGTGCAGTCGTGCTTCTCGAGGTCGGCGATCTCGGCGAATCGCTGGACCTTCTGCGCCACGAGGTCCCCGTACGGCATGGGGTGACGGATCGCAACGACTTTGAGACCCTTCGCCATCAGTGTCTCCACGATCTTGCGAGAGGTCTGCGACTTGCCGGATCCGGTCCGGACCGCGCACACCGAGATCACCGGCTTGGTGCTCTTGACCTGCGTGTCGTTAGGCCCGAGCAGGTTGAACGACGACCCTGCCGACTGCACGATCGCGGCCACGCCCATCACGTGCTGATAGGGGATGTCGCTGTAGGAGAAAGCGCACTCGTCGACATCGAGTTCGTTGAT
>JAUVNV010000054.1 GCA_030599515.1 Acidimicrobiia bacterium | reverse complement strand
GACAACCTCGAGGAGTCCCAGGCTCCACAGGGACCTCATGAGGTCGGGATCCGTCGGGTGGCCCCGGACGACGTGCCAGAGTTCGGTGATCCCATCCGACGTTGCGACGTCGCCGACGGTCGGTGGCGACAGGGCATAGTCGGCGTATCGGGGAAGGTCGGCGCCGGATGGCTCCAGATCCGTGAGGTCGGCATCGATGAGTTCTTCGCGCCTGTTGTGCGCGGCTTTGCGCTGTTTGCGCCGGCCGCCGGTCGCCCGCTGGACGACCGTGTAGATGAAGAATCCCACGATTCCGAAGAAGACGATCGCTCCGATGGGGAAACCGCTCGAGTCGGATTCCTCAACGAGTGTGCCCGCGAGCGCTTGCTCGACCGCCCCGACGATCGCCAGGAGTCCGCCCTCGAAGTCACCCGCCGAGAAGAAGCTTCTGGCCGATCCGGCGATTGCATCCCCGGGCACGCTGACCCCGTCCTGCGTGACGACCTCGGTCCGGCGCTCGTCCAGAGAGATGAGGATCAGGACTCCGTTCTCCTCAACCGGGTCGCCGACACCCCACGCGTTGGCCAGGCCGGCTGCGAAGTCGGCAGGGTCGGCGCCGCGGCTGTCTTGCACGACGACGACGGCGATTGGGTTGCCGTAGTGGACGACGATCCGGGAGATGGCGTCCTCGATGCGCTGCGGGTCGTTGACGATGCCCGTCTCATCGGTGAAGTACCCCTGACAGACGACGCCCTGATACTCGCCGCACTCGACGGTCTCCCGCTGGGCAGCGGCGGGCGATGCCAGGACGGCGACGGCCAACGCCGCGAGGAGGAATAGAGAGAATGGGCGCAGCCGCATGTTCATGAAGGAGATGATGGTCGCCAAAGCGTCGCAACCGCAATCGAGCAATCCGGTAGATTGGTAGATCAGTCTCAAGACATCAGACTTGAGACATGAGACATGAGAGAGGAGTCCCGGAGTGGCGCATACGCCTCGCCGACTACCGACTACCGATTACCGACTACGGCGAGCGCAGCGAGCCCTCAATACAGCTCGTACGCTCCGTCTATCAACCTGTCCCTGACACCTTCCCAGTCCGCGAGGGACTCCTTGACGATCACGTCGATGGCGGCCTCGTCGGCGACGCCGGCGGTCTCGACGTGGACCACCTGTGGCTCCGTCACCGGGCGCCCTATCGAGGAGAGCATACGGATCGTCGTTTCGTCGGCGTCGGTCTCGGCGATCACGCGCCGTGAGATGTCCTCTGCGAACGCGTGGTAGGTCTTGCCGACGTGGGCGGCGGGGTTCTTCCCTGCCGTGGCTTCGAGGCTCATCGGGCGATACGGCGTGATCAGGCCTCCGAACCGGTTCCCCCGACCGACCTGTCCATCATCCCCCGCCTCGGCCGAAGTGCCGGTAAGCGTCAGGTACTGGGTCTCGGGTGTGTCGGCCTGGTTGATCCGAACCGTCGTGCCGTTCCCGAATCCGTCGCGAACGAGGGCGAGTGCATCGGTCCTGACCCTTTCGATGACCTCATCGTATGCCGAGCGGCTCTCGATCTTCCTGGCGAGCACCGGGACCGCGACGGTGACGACGACCTCGTTGTCTTCGCGAGCGCCCATGACCTTGATGTCGCGACCGATCGGGACATCGGCCCGGTACGCCGCCGAGTTGAGGTAGTGCTCGAGTCGGTACACGACGTTTTCGAGCGGGGAGAAGGGGAGCGAGACGGCTGCGAACGACGTGTCGTTCGACGTCGGTGCGGCTTCGCGATGTCCCCGATTGACGACGTCGGCGAGATCCTCCGACGCCTGGTTGAGCCACAGCTCGACCTCGAACGCCTCCGGCGTCGCATCGGGGAGAAGCGTCAGCAAACGCCGCCTGGTATCGGCGGTCAGCGCGTCGACATCGGGCTTCCAGTCGTCGGTGAAGTTCACCTTTCCGACGAGGACGAGCTTTGATCGCTTCGTGTGCTCACCGCCGCCGAAGTCGATGCTCACCGAACCGGCAGCGAAGATCGCCTTGTCCACGTTGAAGTGCTGAACCCGTCCGGTCTGTTGGAGCGACGAGCGTGCCAGGTCGCGAGAGAGTTCCTCGGCGAGGTGATCGCAGATGGTGTCCGGATGGCCGGTTCCTTTGCGCTCGACGAACTCGACGGGCGGGTCGTATAGCGAGCGATGGGTGATCGTGAGGTTCATTGGGCTCCTGAGTCGGCGCGCATCGTACCGGCTGCGGCGCTCAATCCCCGGCATGCAGGTTCCACCGCTCGCGATGGATCGCGTCGGTGCGCCGACCCCTCGCGAGGGAACCTGATCGACGGTCAGAGGCGGCGTGGCCGATGGTGACGATGCCGATCGGAGCGACTTCGTCGGGGATGTCGAGCAGCTTCGACAGGTCTGTGAGGTTGTGTGAACCGAGGAAGCCGGCGGCAAGTCCCTCGTCAACGACGGCGAGGAGCAGCAACATCATCGAGGCGCCGGCGTCGACCCACCAGTACGGGACGGGCCATCCCTCTTCGCTCCCTGCCGCGCCGTCCGGTCCACCCTTGTCGGGTTCGCGGTAGCGCTCGAGATAGGCGTCCTTGCTGACACAGACGACGATGTGAACCGGCGCACGCGAGATCCAAGGGTCGAAACCGTCGTTGACGTACTCATCCTCGTGGGCCAGTCGTGCGATCTCTCGACGCCGTCCCTCATCGGTGACGACGACGAAGGAGACTCCCTGGGAGAATCCGGCGCTCGGCGCCCGTTGAGCGGTGTCGAGAATGCGATCGACGGCATCCCCGTCGACCGGATCGTCCTTGTAGTTGCGGACCATCCGGCGACGGCGAACGACGTCACCGAACTCCATGTCAGAGTTCGATCAGTGCTTCGTGGATATTCTCGAGGGCGGCCTTCGCGTCCGAGAACAGCATCATCGTGGTCGGCATGTAGAACAGCGGATTGTCGATGCCGGCGAAACCCGGGGAGAGACTCCGCTTGATCACGACCGTGGTGGATGCGAGATCGACGTCGAGGATCGGCATACCGTAGATCACGCTCCCGGCTTCGCGAGCCGATGGGTTCACCACGTCATTCGCCCCGACGATCAACGTCACGTCCGTATGGGGGAACTTCGGGTTCGATTGATCGAGATCGAGGAGCACGTCGTAGGGGACCTCGGCCTCGGCGAGCAGTACGTTCATGTGGCCCGGCATGCGTCCCGCCACGGGGTGGATCGCATACTCGACGGTCACGTCTCGTTCCTCGAGTGCCGTCGCGAGTTCCCGCACGGCGTGCTGGGCCTGCGCAACGGCGAGACCGTATCCGGGGACGATGATCACCTTCTGCGCGTACGCGAGGGAGATCGCGACGTCTTCGGGTGTCGCACTGTTGACCGGCTTGTCACCGGCATCGATCGGGGCGGCGCCTTCGGTGCCGAAGCCGGCGAAGAGCACGTTCGCGATCGAGCGGTTCATCGCTTCG
The DNA here is from genome assembly GCA_030599515.1 of Acidimicrobiia bacterium. Classification (GTDB taxonomy): domain Bacteria; phylum Actinomycetota; class Acidimicrobiia; order Spongiisociales; family UBA5794; genus JAHEEL01. Next base: position 8,770 of record JAUVNV010000054.1, on the reverse strand, counting down.
GACATCTGGACCGTGAGGATGAACCCGGCCGCACCGACGAGGGCGCCGGCGATGATCAGGCCTTGATTCCCGATGACGAATCCCGCCATAGATGCCGCCACACCGGACAGCGAGTTCAGCAGCGAGATGACGACAGGCATGTCGGCGCCACCGATCGGGATGACCCCGGTTACACCGAGCACCACCGCTATGGCAGCGAGGATCCAGTAGCCCATCGGCTCGTTGAACGCGATGGCCCACACAGATGCGGCCGTCATCAGGATGACGAGCATCAGGTTGAAGTAGGGGCCGCCGGGCAGCGCAACCGGCTTCCCGGTGATGATCCCCTTCAACTTGCCGTAGGCGACGAAGCTACCCGACAGAGTAACGACACCGATCGCGATCGACAGGGCGACCGTGACCTCGGTCTCGGTCGCGTACTTCACCTCCGTGCCGACGACCGTGTCGGTCGCGACGATGGCGGCGAACGCAACGAGTGCGGAGGCCCCGCCGCCGAAGCCGTTGAAGGCGGCGACGAGTTCGGGCATCGACGTCATCCGCACCTTGAGAGCGAGAACACCGCCGATCGCACCACCGACGATGGCCCCGACGATGATCACCCACCACAAGGCGCTCAGCGGCTGATCGATAACCCAGAAGACGGTGACGACCGATGCCACGAGCATGCCGACGGCTGCGATCTGGTTGCCGCGCCGGGCAGTCCTCGGCGAGCCGAGACCCCGGAGGCCGAGGATGAACAGGACACCGGCGAGGAGGTAGAGGAGAGCGATCATTTCTTCGCTCCCGGCTTCTTCTTGAACATCTCGAGCATGCGGTCCGTGACGAGGAAGCCGCCCGCCACGTTGATCATCGCGAAGACCATGGCGAGGAGTCCGAGGATGATCGCAAGGGGTCCTTCAGCGAAGGCTGCTGCGATGATCGCTCCGACGATCGTGATGCCGGAGATCGCGTTCGCCCCCGACATGAGCGGAGTGTGCAGGGTCGGTGGAACCTTCGAGATGACCTCGAAGCCGATGAAGGCTGAAAGGACGAACACGACAATCCCCTGAATGAACTCGGGGCTCACGAGGCCTCCTCTTCCAGGCCCATGGCCGATCGGGTGCGGGGGTGAACGATCTGACCCTCGTGGGTGATCGTTGCGGGACCGGCAACCTCATCCTCGAGATCGACGGTGAAACCATCGTCGGTGCGCCAGCGCCCGGCGAGCTCCTGCAGGTTGCGGGCATACATGCGGCTGGCGTCGGTCGCGACACGGCTCGGGAGGTCGATCGGTCCGTAGATGGAGACGCCATCCACGTCGACCACATCGCCGGGTCGAGACCCTGCGACGTTGCCGCCCGACGATGACGCCATGTCCACGATCACGGCACCGGGATGCATCGCAGCGACCATGTCGGCCGTGATCAAAAGCGGTGCGGGGCGGCCGGGGATCTGTGCCGTGGTTACGATCAGGTCGGATTCGGCAACATACTTCGCGAGTGTCTCCTGCTGCTTCGCAGCGGTCTCCGCATCGACCTCTTTGGCGTAGCCACCCTCATCCATCTCCTGGGTGGGGGCTTCGACGAACTTCGCGCCGAGGCTCTCGACTTGCTCCTTCGTCTCCGACCGGATGTCGTATGCGTGGACGATGGTGCCGAGTCGTTTGAAGGTCGCGATCGCCTGGAGTCCTGCGACGCCGACGCCGAGCACGAGGGAGCGTGCAGGCGGAATCGTTCCCGCAGCTGTGACGAGCATCGAGGGGAACTTCGGGGACGCGTCGACGGCAAGGAGTACGGCGGCGTACCCGGCGACATTGGCCTGGGACGACAGTGCGTCCATGGCCTGGGCCAGGGTGGTGCGCGGAACCGCCTCGACGGCAAGTGCCGTCACGTTGCGGGCAGCGAGTGCCTCAACGAGGTCGGTCGCCACGAACGGGTCGAGGAACCCGGCGAGGACGGCGCCGTCCGGTATCAGCCCGATCTCTTCGATCGTGGGCGGGCCGACCCTGAGAACGAGGTCGGCGTCGTGTGCCGTCGCTGAGTCAGCGACGATCGTTGCTCCTGCCTCGACGAGCGCCTCATCGGGGAATCCGGCGGCTCTGCCCGCTCCGGTCTCCACGCGCACGTCCCAACCCCATCCGGTGTACACCTTGACGGCGGCGGGAACGACGGCGATACGACGCTCGTGATCGGCACGTTCGAGTGGTATTCCTAGTCGCATCGGCGGGAACGGTAACTGAACTTGTGCCGCATAGGAATTCCTGACGTTGCGACGCAGAACGGGGATTGGGACCCTTGTCGCCGACGGCTATCCGTGGCATGGTCGGGGGCACGGAGGAACCATGCGTAGACAGCTTCTCGAAAGCCCCGGGCCGATCGCCGGATGGCCTCTCAGATGTGCCGAGATCGATGACCTCGAACCGGCTCCGGGGGAGATCGCCATCGATGTGGCGGCGTGTGGCGTCTGCCGTACCGATCTCCAGATCGTTGAAGGTGATCTCGTTGCCCACGCCTTGCCCGTCGTCCCCGGACATCAGGTCGTCGGTCGAGTGTTGCGCGTTGGTGCAGGCGTCTCCGACTGGGCGGTGGGGGAGCGGATCGGTGTCGCCTGGCTGGCGGGTGCCTGTGGTTCGTGTGAGTACTGCCGGAGCGGGCGGGAGAACCTCTGCGCCGATGCTGTCTTCGCGGGATGGGACCAGGACGGCGGCTACGCCGAGCAGATCGTCGTTCGAGCCGACTATGGCTTGCGGATCCCGTCATCGTTCTCGGACGTCGATGCCGCGCCGCTGCTCTGTGGCGGCATCATCGGGTACCGGGCGCTGAAGATCTCGGGAATCCGACCCGGCGGGAGGCTCGGTCTGTACGGTTTCGGCGCTTCGGCGCTGCTCGCCATGCAGGTTGCCAAGCACTGGCGGTGCGATGTCTTCGTTGCTACGCGGTCGCCCGTCGAGCAGCAGCGTGCGATCGAGATGGGGGCCGCGTGGACCGGGTCGTATCACGACCGGCCCCCGGTGTCTCTCGATGCGGCGGTCACTTTCGCCCCGGTCGGCTACGTCGTCGTGGAGGCGTTGAAGTCCGTGGCTCGCGGCGGCACGGTTGCCATCAACGCCATCCACCTCGATCGGATACCCGAGTTCGGGTACGACCTTCTGTGGGGTGAGCGCCAGATCCGCAGCGTCGCGAACTTCACCCTCCAGGACGCCCGAGAGTTCCTCGAACTCGCCGCCGAGATCCCGATTCAGACCGTGCCCGACGTCTACCCCCTCGCCGATGCCAATCTCGCCCTCCACCGCCTCAAGGACGGCCTGGTCGAGGGCGCTGCGGTGCTGGTGCCGGACAAGTAGCAAGTAGCAGGTAGCAAGTAGGGTGCTGACGCTTGATCTGTTGAAGGGGACCTGGTGAACGACGACCTCGAAGAGACCACAACGTCGAACCACGGCACCATGGTGCTGGCGGTGTTGTCTGCGGCGATGTTCGTGTACGTCATCGACACCACGTTGATGAACGTCTCCATCTCGGCACTCGTCGAGGACCTGGATACGACGGTGGGAGAGGTTCAGGCTGCCATCACGCTGTACACGCTGACGATGGCGTCGTTCATGCTCACCGGCGGGAAGCTGGGCGACATCTGGGGATCGAAGCGTGCCTTTCGGATCGGATTGATCATCTACGCAGCCGGCACGACGATCACCGCGTTCGCTCCGACCATCGGATTCGTCATGTTCGGATGGTCGATCCTCGAGGGCCTGGGATCCGCGCTCATCGTCCCCGCCATCAACACCCTCGTGCGGGCAAATTTCAAAGGGTCGAAGCGTGCGTCGGCATATGGGATCCTCTTCGGCGTTGCCGCCGCAGGAGCCGCGTTCGGTCCGCTGATCGGCGGTTGGGTCACGACGTATCTGAGTTGGCGTGTCGCCTTCGGCTTCGAGGCGCTCATCGTGGTCGGTGTGCTGTTGGCGTCCGGACTCATTCGCGATGCGGAACCGGTCATCCCCACGCCGAAACTCGACTTCGTGGGAGTCGGGTTGTCGGTTGCCGGAATGGGCATGTTCGTATTCGGAATTCTCCAGACCACCACGAGGGGCTGGAGCGACCCCGTCGTCCTGTCTCTCATCGGTCTCGGCCTCGGGTTGATCGGCGTGTTCGTCTGGTGGGTGAGCAGGATGGAGGCAGCCGGGCGTCCCGCGCTGCTGCACCCCTCGATCTTCAGACATCGGGGCACCGCGGTCGGTCTCCCGATCCTCTCAACACAGACCTTCGCCCAGGCCGGTCTGCTGTTCCTGATCCCGGTCTTCACTCAGTCGGTGCTGGGCTTCAACGCGCTCGAGACGGGCCTGACCCTGCTTCCTTTGTCGATCGGCGTCTTGCTCACGTCGACGCTCACGCCTTCGCTCGGGCAGCGGATCTACCCGAAGTACATCATCCAGGCAGGACTCGTGCTCCTCTTCGTCGGTGGGGTCATCCTCGCACGGTCACTAGAGACCGCAACGGAAGGTTCCGACATGGCGCTGGGCCTGTTCCTGGGCGGACTCGCCATCGGTCTGATCGCCGGTCAGTTGTCGAACCTCATCCTCTCCGCTGTGGATTCAGACGAGGCGAGCGAGGCATCCGGACTCCAGGGAACCGCCCTGAATCTCGGCATGGCGCTCGGAACCGCCGTTATCGGGACCGTCATCCTCAGTGTCGCACTGTCATCCATGGGGAATCGGATCGATGAGAGCACGGCGCTCCCGGACGAATTCAAGTCGGACATCCAGATCGCACTCGAGGACGGCGTGAACTCGGCCGATGCGGAGAGCGTCGACGAACGGATCGCCGCCGCCCCGACCGATGTGCAGAACGAGATCGCGACGATCTATCACGACGGAGTCCTTGATGGATTCCAGGCGGCGATCCTTGTCGGCGGCGTTGTCGCGTTGTTGGGGGCACTGTTGGCTTTCAAACTTCCCAAGCAGAAGCTACCCACCGACACAAGCGTCGAGGAGATCGTCCGCCAGACGGTCCGCAGCCCGGCCGCTCCGACGGTGCAATTCGAGATGGACGATCTGCCGAGGTCACCCCGTCCGTAGCGGTCGACGCCAACTCGCGGACGTTTGTGTCTAGGGCACGGATAGTCCTGTCTCCAGGCACGAACGATGGAGGGGGGTCAGCCGTCGAGGAAGAAGTCCGGCATCAGATCGGCATCCGGGACATCGGCGTAGGCAGAGAGATCGGTCACGCCGGCTTCGGCGAGCGCTTCGTCGTCGATGTAGAAGTTCCCGGTCGTCTCGCGGCTCGGGCGTGCGAATATGACATACGCGGCATCGGCCATGATCTCCGGTGTGCGGGTCCGTCGCATGGCGTCGTCGCCGCCGAGCAGGTTCCGCACGGCGGCGGTGGCGATGGCCGTACGCGGCCACAGGCTGTTCACGGCGATCCCGACTCCGGCGAACTCGGCCGACATGCCGAGGGTGCACATCGACATGCCGTACTTCGCCATCGTGTACGCGAGGTTGCTCGCGAACCAATGGGGTGAGAGGTTCAGCGGCGGGCTGAGATTGAGAATGTGAGGATTCTCGGCGTTCTTCAGATACGGGATACACGACCTCGAGACCAGATAGGTGCCCCGGGCGTTGATGTCCTGCATCAGATCGTACGATTTCATCGGGAGCTGCTCGGTGCCGGAGAGATTGATCGCCGAGGCGTTGTTCAGGCAGATGTCGATGCCCCCGAACGCTTCGAGGGTTTTCGCTACGGCAGCCTCGACCTGGTCGTCGAAGCGGATGTCGCCGACGATCGGCAGCGCGTTGCCCCCGGCCTCCTCGATCTCTTTGGCAGCGGTGAAGATCGTCCCCGGAAGCCTGGGGTTGGGTTCGGCGGTTTTCGAGATCAACGCGACGTTGGCACCATCGGCAGCGACGCGTTTGGCGATGGCGAGGCCGATCCCGCGACTCCCACCGGACATGAACATGGTCCTACCTGCCAGGCCCGACATGTGCGCTCCTTCGCTCTGTTCGAGCCAGGCTACTGTCCGGCGCCCGGACAGCAGAGTTGGCGCATCTCCTCCCGGGCTTCGGAGTCGAGTGCCTTCAGCGGAGCGCGCATCGTTCCGGGACTGAGCCCCTCCATCTCGGCCGCCGCATACGTGCCCGCCAGGCCGTGCCGCTCGACGGTCGCCGAGACCGCCGAAAGACGGTCCTGGGCATCGAGGTCCATTCGCGCCGCATCGACGAGTTCGGAGGCGTAGTTGGCCGATGCCGTGATCGCTCCGTAGGCCCCCCGCCGACATGATTCATGGACGATGCGAGATGCGCCCGTATACAGGTAGTAGCCGTCATCGACGCCATCGAGGATCGGAGCCACCCGGTCGGGATCGCCGCCCGAGTCCTTCATGCCGACGATGTTCGGATGGCCGGCCAGTTCGATCGCCGTCTCGACAGGTAGTTCGTACGACGTGACCGCAGGAACCGAGTAGCAGAAGACGGGGAGGGTCGAGTTGTCCGCGACCGAGCGGAAGAAGGAGGCGATGAGGTCGTGATCGTGACGCAAGAGGAGCGTGGGTGTGATCACGAGCACGGCATCTGCATCGGCGTCGGCTACCTCGGAGATCTGAAGAGCAGCCTGGCGGACGGACTGGGCCGAGATCCCCGCCAGGAGGAACGCTTCTGAGCCGACTTCATCTCGCGCCGTCGATGTGAGGAGGGCTCGTTCACCGCGTTCCAGATAGGGTCCTTGACCGGTAGAGCCGCCGAGGAGGAAGCCGTCGAGTCCGCGGTCGGTGAGCACGCTGAGGTTGTGGCGGTGTGCACCGTCGTCGATCGGACCGGCGGCGCCGAACGGCGTGATCAAGGCGGCCATCGTGGGGGGAGGGGCTTTCACAACGGTCTCCAATCTGAGTGGAAGAATCGGCCGCGGGGCTCGTCGGTCCGTTCATAGGTGTGTGCGCCAAAGGAGTCGCGCTGCGCCTGGATGAGATTTGCCGGCAGACGGTCCGAGCGGTAGGCGTCGTAGAAGGCAAGAGCCGACGAATACGCGGGAATGGGGATTCCCGCAGTGACGGCCCGAGCAACGGTACGCCGCCAGCCGGGCTCCGCGGCGATCACCGCGTCGCGGAAGAAGCCGTCGACCAGGAGGTTCGAGAGGTCGGGATTGGAACGGTAGGCGGCGGTGATGTCACCGAGGAACCGCGAGCGGATGATGCAACCTGCCCGCCAGAGCGACGCGATGGTCCCGGGATCGAGATTCCACCGGTACTCCTCGGAGGCGGCCTCGAACAACATGAAGCCCTGGGCATACGAAACGATCTTGGATGCGTAGAGGGCGTCTTCGAGATCGGCGACGACAGCCACCGGTGCGTCCCGAATCTCCCCGGTGGGGCCGGTCAGCACTTGCGCAGCCACGCTGCGTTCGTCGAGGAGCGCCGACACGATTCGAGCGTAGACCGCTTCAGAGACGAGAGTCGTCGGCATCGCCTGATCCATCGAGGCCACGACCGTCCACTTGCCCGTTCCCTTCTGACCTGCGGCGTCGAGCACACGGTCGAGGAGAGGGGTTCCGTCGGCGTCGACCGTACCCATGATGTCTTGTGTGATGTCGATGAGGAACGAGTCGAGGCGGCCCTGGTTCCAGCGGGTGAAGATCGGTCGCATCTCTGCGGTTGTCAGGCCGAGGCCGCGACGCATCACGTCATACGCTTCGGCGATCACCTGCATGTCGCCGTACTCGATGCCGTTGTGAACCATCTTGACGTAGTGGCCGGCACCGCCCGGTCCGACCCATTCGCAGCATGGCTCCCCATCGGCCTCGGCAGCGATCGACCTGAAGATGGACTCAGCTTGCGGCCACGCGGCGATGTTGCCGCCGGGCATGATCGAGGGCCCATGTCGGGCACCGTCCTCGCCACCTGAGATCCCCATCCCGATGAACCGGATGCCGTAGTCCGCGAGGCGCGCGGTCCGCCGCTCGGTATCGGTGAATCGCGAGTTGCCGCCGTCGACGACGATATCGCCTCGCTCCAGAAGGGGAACCAGGGCGTCGATCTGATCGTCGACCGGTCGTCCGGCTTTGATCATGAGCATCATGATCCGGGGTCGTTCCAGAGTATCGACGAGGTCCTCGAGCGAGTGAGTGCCGATGATCGATGTTTGCGAAGCGTCCCCGGACAGGAACTCGACCGTCCTTTGTGATGTTCTGTTGTAGACCGCCACGGTGAAGCCATGGTCGGCCATGTTCAGGACGAGATTGCGACCCATGACGGCGAGACCGATGAGTCCGATGTCTGCGTGCAGCGCCATGAGACGACGTTAGCGGTCAGTCGGGTAGCTCTTGGCTATAGAGCCAGGCGGCGAAGAGTTCGGTGAGGTCGCTAGCCGACGTCTCTTCGGCGATGGCGATGAAGTCCTCGGTCGTGGCGTTGCCGTTGGCGTGGCGCTCCGCATGCGTGCGGAGGATCTCGAAGAATGCGTCGTCGCCGACCTCGTCGCGCAAGGCGACGAGCACAAGGGCACCTCGCTGATAGACACTGCCGTTGAAGAGGTCGCTCGGCGGAGGCGTTGCAGGTGGCCCGTACCCGGCGATGCGTGCCGCTTCGGTGCGATTGGCGACTTCCTCCCGGTAGGCCCCGGCGCCAAAGAGATGCTCAACCCAGAGGAGCTCGGCGAACGTGGCGAACCCCTCGTTGAGCCAGATGTCGCTCCACTGCGCGACCGAGACCGAGTTACCGAACCACTGATGCGCCAGTTCGTGAACCAGCACGTATTCGAAGAAGGGCGCGTCGACCATCGCTCGCCCGAAGACGGAGAGCGTCTGGTTCT
>JAUVNV010000001.1 GCA_030599515.1 Acidimicrobiia bacterium | reverse complement strand
GTTGCGGTTCGTCTGGTAGGCCTCGGTCTTCTGCCCGCTCTCCTCGATACGGATCATTCCGGTGAAGACAGACCGAGCGTCGTCTTCGACAGCACCCTTGAGGAACATGTCCGAGCGCGTGTTCGTACCGACGTGACGCATGAAATACCGGTAGTCAAGGATCTGGTTCTTCTCGCCGAAGTAGGCACCCACCACGTTCACCGACGAGCCCCGACCTTCGAGGCCGACGTCGAGATGCAACCGAGCGAGGCGGCCGCCGATCCCGATCTCACCGAATCGGAACAGCGCATCTGATCCGACCTCGGCGCGAAGCGAGCCGATCGACCGAACCCCGTAGCCGACGTTCTGGACGACGCTCAACGAGACCCGTGCTCCGTTACCGACGGCGATCGAAAACTGAGGCACGATGAGCGCGTCGGCATCAGGAGATGAACGGAGGTGCACGACCACTGAGATGTCTGCATGTTCCTCTGCAGCGATGACGACACTGGGGAAACTGGCCACGCCGCTCGATCCTGCATGAATGTCGATCGCAATCACGGACGGCGCAACAATGTCGTCAGCGGCATGCACGAACACCCCATCGCCCCCGAAAGCGGCAGTGGCGGCCTTGAAGATGTCATCGCGGGCGGCAATCCCCGCACGATTGACGGTCGCCTCGACCGTGTCCGAGCGCTCGGCTGCCGCTCGCTGGAGCGACATGACGACCACCCCACCAGAGACATGATCATCGCCGATGAACGAGCCGTCGACGACGCGGGCCGTGATCGGGTCTGGCAGATGCATTACCAGCGGATCTTCACCGAGATCGACGGCGGCCTGGGCCGCCGGGCGATAGTCATCGATAGAGAAGTCGAGATCGACGTATCGCCATATCTCGTCCTCCTGGGAGGGCATGGCGCCGTCGGAGAACGCGTTGAACGCGGCAGAACGGACCATCGACCGCCAGGCCGGGTCGTTCACACCTGCTGTCCTTGAAACAGCCTGATCGAAGTGGGACAAGGGAGATCACCTCTGCTTGGAAGCACGGCTGAGGCTACCGATGCGTGTTCCGCTAAATGGCCCCAGTATTCGAAGTCTCTACCTACGGTTCAGGGTTCGAGCTACCAGAAGACCAGATGCCGCGGGCCAGGAACCGGCGGCGTTGGACAGCAGGGGCAATTCAATGACTATCTCGATTCGACGACTCGCGCTCGGCGTGATCGCGGCCGCCGTCCTCGCTCCCGAAGTGATCCTGCCGATACCACGGGCCGAGGCCAATCCCCCGACCGAGGCTACGCAGTTCGTGATCAAAGCCTTCCCCCACGAAACCGCGATCGTGCGGTTCTCGGATACGTGGGGAGCGCCACGATCCGGCGGGCGCAGACACAAGGGGACCGACATCATGAGCCCCAAGGGGACCTGGGTCGTCGCCGTCGACGACGGCATCGTTGAACGCCTCGAATGGAACCGTCTCTCCGGCTGGAACATCATGATCCGTCACGCCGACGGATGGACGAGCCACTACCTGCATCTCAACAACGACACGACCGGCACCGACGATGGTCAAGGTGGTCCGGAGGCAGCCTTCGCCGAGGGCCTCGAGGTCGGGAGCTTCGTAAAGGCCGGGGAGGTCATCGGTTTCGTCGGTGATTCGGGAAACGCCGAGCACTCGGGATCCCATACCCACTTCGAACTCCACGTCGACGGCCGGAAGGTCAATCCCTATCCGTTCCTCGAAGAAGCGATGGAGCGGAAGGTACGGGAGTCTGAAGTCCAGAGAGAGCTCCAGTAGCTCGGTGGCCGCCTCCGGCGGCGTACCCAGTACTCAGTACTCAGTACTCAGTACCTTCGCTCTGGCGAACACGGCATCCAACATGTCTTCCGTCAGTCTCCCTGTGAAGGTGTTCTGTTGGCTGGGGTGGAAGCTTGCCAGGATCACCGGGCCATTCGGAACGGCGACCTCGAGACCGAAGGCGAATCGCGGTCTCGGCCTCGGCAGGTCGTGGCCCGCAGCACCGAGGTATCGCCAGATCGATCGGTAGGCGAAGTCACCGAGGGCCACCAGGACGACCGGCTCGAGGATGTCGAGTTCCCGTCCGAACCACGCCGCACACGTGTCTCTCTCGTCGACCGTGGGCTTGTTCTGCGGTGGAGCGCACCGCACGGGTGCCGTTACCCACGCCCCGAAGAGCGTCAGTCCGTCATCACGACCGGATGACTCGGGCTGACTCGCGAGACCGGCCCGCCACATGGCCCGGTAGAGCCAGTCGCCGCTGCGGTCGCCAGTGAACATCCGCCCGGTCCGATTGGCGCCATGGGCCGCGGGAGCAAGGCCGACGACAACGACTCCAGCTTGCGGATCGCCGAAACCCGGAACGGGCCTCCCCCAGTACTCATCGTCGACGAACGCCGCCCGCTTGTCTGCGGCAACCCTCTCGCGCCACTCAACGAGGCGCGGGCAACGGCGGCAGCCGGCGATCTCTTCCGCCAGCAGCGCGAGTTCATCGACGGCACTCACTTCGGAGGCAACAGCTCGGCCGGATAGGACGCGGCGTTCGACCAGAGCATCCACCCAGTCACCCGATCGTCGACCCTCCTCTGGATTCCCCGAATGTCGAAGACCGGGATCGTCCACGTTTGGAGCCACGGCCGGTAGTAGGCGAATCCTTCGAGCCGTGAAAGGCCGCTCACTAGAGCGGACTCGACGATGTCGCCCGCGTGGTCGTTGGGATTGGCGTAGCCCTTCCATCCCGACCCGTAGTTCGTCGAGTACAGCATCGGGCTCAGAACATCGATCGTGCGCGACATGAGGCCCGGACGCTGACCGACGCCCTCATCGGTTCCGGACTCGAGCGTGATGCCCAGCACACTCGCTGCGACGCCGCATCGCGGGCTCAGTACCAGGTAGGCGCGCTTCAGGAACGCCTGAATCGAGGCGACACGAATCTCCTCCGTGTACTCATCGTCGAATACGGCGGTCGACACGTCGCCGCCGAACGGAAAGGATGCGAAGTCGAACTGGATCTCGTCGAAGCCGGCACGACAAGCCTCTTCTGCAAGCGCTACGGGATACTCAAAGGCCACCGGATCGGTCGGGTCCATCCACGCGTCGCCGTTCGCTGTGCGCCACAGATCTGACCCCCCTGCTTGCAGGACCGCGTGATCGGGTTCGGTCCTCGCCATCGGCGTGTCCTGGAATGCGACGATCCGAGCGATCTTGTAGAGATCGTGATCATCCATGTCTGCGATGATCTCCGACAGGTCGTACTGGAGTGTCACCGCAGATGCCTCGTGGGCGCCGTCGACCGTCGTGTCGTGGAACACCGTACCGAACTCGTCCTTGACATCCACGATGAAAGCGTTGATACCGGTCGAGTCGGCCATGGCAAGCAGTTGTTGCCAGTGCTGGGGATCACCTGCCGCGGGTCCGCTGACTCGCACGCCGTGGACCACGAGGGGCTCCATCGTCGTGTCGATCTCGTTCGTCGAACCATCCCACGGGACACGCGCATCCTGCCAGGTCGGACGGGTGAGAGAAAGCTCCCCCGGTTCCGCCCGCACGATCTCGAAAAGACCGTCGTCGTTCGTCACGTCGTGTCCGCCGCCGAGCGTGACTTCGACACCGGGCAGTGCGATACCCCGGTGAGTCGAGACGCGACCCGAAAGCACGACCGGCTCGAGGCGAAACTCGATCCGATCCTCTCTGGGCGGATCATCGGCAACCTCGCTCTGCGATTCGAATCCTGGAGCAGACACCTCGATGGTCGTCGAATCCTGCGGCCAGATGAATGCCGGCACTCCTTCTTCGGTCTCGAACATCGAAGCCCCCTCTACAGCGATGTCTGCATCGAGCACGCTCAGATCATCGCCGGCAAGGACCACGACTTCGATCGTCGGGGGCCCGACCTCGGGTGGGCGAAGTGCGGACGCGTCGAGAGGAGCCGGACTGGTGCAGCCGGCCGCGGCGATGGAGAGGAGCGCCATCGCAAGAGCGGAGATGCGCGCGAGTTGGGTCATGGTTGCCGATCGGTCAGGAAAGCGTAATGAACGATTGCCGATGGCGCTCATGCGTGATAAGTTCAAGCGGCTCTCTCCAAAGAGAGGGGGAGGAGGAGCACGTGGCTGAACGAGGACGGGAGGGCGCAGCAGCGGATGCCGTCGGACGGTACCTCGGACAGGTTTCGGATCACGGCCTGCTCGATGCCGAAGATGAGGTTCGGCTCGCGCGCGCGATGGAAGCGGGCAGGAAGGCCCAACGTCGACTCGAGTCGGACGATCCTGTTGAAGCAGCCGAGCGGGCTTCGCTGTATCGACTGGTCGAGATGGCGGATGGGGCGAAGGACATCTTCATCCGCTCGAACCTCCGGCTCGTCGTCTCGATCGCCAAACGCTACACGGGACGAGGTCTTGACCTGCTCGATCTCATCCAGGAAGGAAACCTTGGACTCATTCGTGCGGTCGAGAAGTTCGATTGGCGCAAGGGCTTCAAATTCTCGACCTACGCCACCTGGTGGATCCGCCAGTCGATCACCCGCGGCCTGGGGAACCAGGGCAGAACAATCCGCCTGCCGGTGCACATGGTCGATGTCGTCCGCACCGTGCAGGAGACCGAACTGAGCCTGCAGGAGCAGCTCCGCAGAATGCCGACCGTCTCCGAGATCGCCGAAGTGAGCGGCCTCGACGAGGATCGGGTCGCGATGGCACGAACGACACCAGGGGACACGATCTCACTCGATCGGCCCGTCGGAGAGGAGGGTGATGCTCAACTCGGCGATTTCGTCGAAGACGAGGCGACCCCCGATCCGTTCACCGTCGTCGCCGAGGTCGCGCGCTGCGAAGAGGTCTCCAAAGCACTGGGCGTTCTCGAGGTGCGGGAGTGCAAGGTGCTCATCATGCGATTCGGAATCGGTGGCAATCCGCCACGAACGCTTTCCAGCGTCGGCGCCGAACTCGGGATCACACGAGAACGCGTGCGACAGATCGAGAACCGAGCTCTCGGCAAGCTCCGGCACCCGAGCGCCCTGTTCGACCTTCGATCGCTGCTGTGACCGGCCTTCGGCCGGTGTAGTCCGTAGTCCGTAGTCGGTACTCCGTACTCGGTATTCGCTAGTCCGTAGCGGGGCCCGTATCCCGTATCCCGTAGTCCGAGGTCCGTATTCTTGCTTGCGGCCCTTGCCTTTCTACTTTCTACTTTCTACTTTCTACTTTCTACTTTCCACTTTCCACTTTCCACCTCTGGGCTACTCCGCTACTCGGCTGCGGAGCAGCCGTCAGAACAGCCTGAGGATGTCGCTGTCTCGTCCGACGAGCGCTTCATAGTCCACTTCTGCCCAGGCTATGTCCCGGTCGGCTGCGAGCGTTCTTGCTTGGGGTTTCACGGCCTGGGCCACGAAGATCCCCCGTACGGGAGCGAGGCGTTCGTCCCGGTTGAGGAACTCGAGATACCTGGTGAGCTGTTCCACGCCATCGATCTCACCCCGGCGCTTGACCTCGATCGCGACCGTGTTCCCCGAAGCGTCGCGGCAGAGGAGATCGACCGGACCCACCGGTGTCGGATACTCCCGGCGGATCAGCGTCATCCCCTCCTCGATCGCCTCCGGTTGCTCGGCAAGCAGTCGTTGGAGTTCGAACTCGACGCCATCCTTCTGTAATCCGGGATCTTCACCGAGTTCGACGGTCGTGTCCATGTGGATCTCGTGAAGATCGATCGTGAGTTCCTCCCCCTTGCCGTTGGTGAGGAACCAGCGCCCATCTTCTTCGACGAGGTGGTTCGGAGCGTTCATCCAATTCAACGGCTTGTAGGCGCCCGCTTCGGCGTGGACAAGGAGAGATCCGTCGGTCTTGATGATGATCAGCCGGGTCGCCCGTGGCAGGTGCGCGGCAAGACGACCCGCGTAGTTGACGGTGCAGTCGGCGACGACGATGCGCATGGGACGAGAGCGTACCGGCGGAACCGCGCCTTAGCCGACCGAGCCTTCCATCTGGAGCTCGACGAGTCGGTTCAGTTCGACCGCGTACTCCATCGGCAGCTCCTTGACGATCGGCTCGATGAAGCCGGCCACGACCATCGCCGTCGCCTGTTCCTCGGTGAGACCTCGGGTCATCAAGTAGAAGAGCTGATCCTCCCCCACCTTCGAAACGGTCGCTTCGTGACCGATGTCAACGTTCGACTCCTCGATCTCCATGTATGGATAGGTGTCAGACCGGGAGTCCTCGTCGAGAATCAGGGCATCACACCGGACGAAGGAACGCGAGTCCTCCGCCCCCGGTTCGACGCGAACGAGACCCCGGTATCCGGCACGCCCACCGTGGATCGAGATCGACTTGGACGTGATGAGCGACGTCGTGTTCGGCGCAACATGGACGATCTTCGCACCGGCGTCCAGGTGCTGGCCGGCACCGGCCATGGCGATCGAAAGGACCTCTCCGTGAGCACCCTCTTCCATCAGCCACACCGCCGGGTACTTGGCGGTGAACTTCGAACCGAGGTTCCCGTCGACCCATTCCATCGTCGCGTTCTTGTATGCAACGGCGCGTTTCGTCACGAGGTTGTAGACGTTGTTCGACCAGTTCTGGATCGTCGAGTAGCGGGCACGACCGCCTTCCTTGACGACGATCTCGACCACGGCCGAGTGGAGCGAATCAGATGAGTAGACCGGGGCCGAGCAGCCTTCGACGTAGTGCACGAAGGCACCCTCGTCGACGATGATCAGCGTCCGCTCGAACTGGCCCATGTTCTCAGCGTTGATGCGGAAGTAGGCCTGGAGCGGCTCGTCGAGGTGGACGCCGGGCGGGATGTAGATGAACGAGCCGCCCGACCAGACCGCGGAGTTGAGGGCCGCGAACTTGTTGTCGCCCGGAGGGATGATCGTCCCGAAGTACTCCTTCACGATCTCCGGGTAGTCGCGAACGGCGGTGTCCATGTCGGTGAACAGCACGCCGAGCTCCTCGAGATCCTCCCGGTTCCGGTGGTAAACGACCTCCGACTCATATTGTGCAGTAACACCAGCGAGGTACTTGCGTTCGGCTTCTGGAATGCCAAGCTTCTCGTAGGTCTCCTTGATCGAGTCCGGGACCATGTCCCAGTCCTTGACCTGACCCTCGGTCGGCTTGATGTAGTAGTAGATGTCGTCGAAGTCGATCTCGTTGAGAGCCCCATCACCGACCCACTGGGGCATCGGCTTGGCGAGGAACCGCTTGTAAGCCTTGAGCCGGAACTCGAGCATCCACTCAGGCTCCTTCTTCATGCGCGACATGTCGCGGATGAGCTGCTCGCTCAAGCCCTTCTCGGGCTTGTAGACGTAGTCCTCTTCGTCGGCCCAACCGAGTTGGTAGGAGCCGAGATCAAGATCAACGGTGGTCATAATGCTGTACTCCCAGGATTTCCACTATCGACGTAGTGCCATTGTACGCCACGGGTGGGACGAAAAGGACGGGAATTCAGGGAGCGGCGGGCCGGGGCAGGAACGAGTGGGAGTGGGGAAGACCGAACCGCCCCGGCGAACCGTCGCTCCCTTCTACAACGCATCCCGGCCGCGTTTCGTTCCCCTCGACGGCCGCTCTCAGAATACCTCTTCGCACCACGGCGCGACATCCCCGCGGAACATTCGGTTGAGGTTCCTGACGGACTCTTCGCTGCCTGTCATCCGGCCGGCCATGGCCATCGCTTCGGCGTCGCCACCGCCGAGATAGAGGCTCGCGAGATCGACGGTGTCCATGGTGAGGTCGATGCCCGACCGATCGATGCGATGGCATAGGCCGACGCCGTCGGCCACGGTCAGTTCGAACTCTCCCCCGGCTTCCGGAATGAACGGGTCGTCAACGGCGAACCGCAGTGTGCCGTCGGCTGCGTAAGTCCGGGCCTCCAGCGCCTGAACGACGTCGAGGATCCGGAGGTGGAGAGCGTCCCAACGCTTGCGGATGATCCGACGGTGATCCGGGACCTTTAGACGCAGCGGATCATCGACCGGAAGGTTCCACCGCTTGACCTGGGGGAACAGGTCGATCGTCGTGAGGAATCTCCAGAGCCCGGTATGCGCGGCAGACGTCGTGGCGATGATCTCACGGATGCGAACCTCACCGTTCGCGAAGCCCGCTTCCCAGTTCGGCTTCTGCCGATAGATCGCATACCCGTCGGCGCGACCTTCGGTTTCGTGTACGAGATACCGCTGTGCCGAGAGTCCCCGCCGTCGGGCACTCGGATCGAAGAAGACCTCTCGCTTCCACCGTTTCTCGGCGCGACTGAGCATCCCCGGGCGCTTCACGCGCTCCTCGTCGTAGAGCGCCGGAAAGACCTTGCCCGCCTCTTCCGGAGTGGTGAGTCGAACCAAGCCGGCGTCACCTTCCACCGAGATGCGGGTTTGGTCCATCTCGATCTCCTCGCGCTCGGTGGCGACGCCGAACCCGAAGCGCCCGTAGATGAGGCTCTCAGAGGCCCAGAGTCCGACGAGCGGTTCTCCCCTTGAGCGACCATCGTCGAGATGATCCCGCATCATCGCGGTGAGCAACCCGCGCCGACGGTGCGTGGCCGCGACCGTCACGATCGTCGTACCGGCCATCGGGATCTGCACACCCCCGGGAACGGTGACGTCGAAGGGGAATCCGGCGAGCGTCCCGACGATCTGGTTCCCTTCGAACGCCGCGACGGTTCGGTCCAGAGGGACGAGGTCGGCGAACCACTCGGGTGGGAACTCCTCGTCGTCGAGGTCCTCACCGAAGCCAATCATGATGGCCTCGCGGAACGCGACCGACTCGTCCTCGATGATCGGGCGTGTCGTGATCTCCATGGCCGCGAGAATACCGGCCGTCGTGCAACGAACGCGAGGGAGATACGATTCGCCTGCAACGGCCCCAGGAGGTAGCGCCATGGAACCGGTCCGAATCGCCGTCCAGATCCATCCCCAGCACAGCGACTACGCCGGCATCCGCGACGCCGTCATGGAAGCCGAGGAGATGGGTGTCGACGTCGTCTACAACTGGGATCACTTCTACCCCCTCTACGGCGGAGACCCGGATCCCAACGTGGGGAAGCACTTCGAGTGCTGGACGATGCTCGGGGCCTGGGCCGAGCAGACGGAACGAATCCACTTCGGCGCACTCGTCACCTGCAACTCGTATCGCAATCCGGAGCTCCTCGCCGACATGGCAAGAACCGTCGATCACATCTCCGGCGGTCGACTGATCCTCGGAATCGGGTCCGGTTGGTTCGAGAAGGACTACGACGAGTACGGCTACGACTTCGGAACGAAGGGCAGTCGCCTTCGCGATCTCGACGCTGCCATGCCCCGGATCGTGGACCGGCTCGAACGGCTCGATCCTCCACCGACCCGCCACATCCCGATCCTGATCGGCGGCGGCGGTGAGAAGGTGACACTGCGCATCGTTGCGGAGTACGCCGACGTGTGGCACACCTTCGGTGATCTCGAAACGATCGCCCACAAGTCGAAGGTACTCGACGAGTGGGGTGCCAGAGTTGGTCGCGACGCCTCGACCATCGAACGATCCATCGGTGTGAAACCCGCGCAACTCGATGAGGCAGATGCCTTCCGAACGCTCGGCGTCGCGGAGTTCACGATCGGCGTGACGGGACCAGACCTGGATCTGGAGCCGGTAGGCCCGTGGTTGAAGTGGCGCGATTCGGTGAATTCAGCAAGTAGAAAGTAGAAAGACAAGGGCTACAAGCTGCAAGCTACAAGCCGCCAGCAAGAAGAGGGACCTCGGACTACAGGATACGGACCCCGCTCCGGACTACGGACTACCGACTACGCCGCCGAAGGCGGCCACGAATTGCTTCACCGAATCCGGTAGCTCGACGCCGTCCAACAGACGGTGATCGGGCACAGGAGAGCCTGCCACTATCGACAGGGGGATGACGCCGGCCCAGATGGGGAGGTCGTAGTCGTCATCTTCGTCCCCGACGTCCTTGTTGCTCACCTTGGCCGAGTACTCCTCGATCGCAACGGCGACAACGAGCGTGCCCTTGTCCTCGTTGCGTGACGGAAGCCTCGCTTCGTCCCAGCGACCCGGAAGCGCAGCGTTCGAGATTGCCTCGAGCGCGATCATGCGTTCTTCCCGTGCGTCGACGATCCGCGCCGTGCCGAAGATCATTGCGGACCGGTAGTGCATCGAGTGGTGGAAGACCGAGCGTGCAGCGACGATGCCGTCGAGAAGCGTTGCGGTGATCGTGATTTCGGCGCCGTTCTTCATCAGACGCAGCATGCGACTCGCGGGAGAGCCGTGGAAATACAGGACATCACCGACCCTGGCGTGGATCGTCGGGATCACGAACGGTGAACCGTCGTCGACGAACCCGACGTGGCAGATCAACGCCTCGTCGAAGATCTCGTTCACGATCTCCCGGTCATGCCGTGCTTTGTCCTTGGCGCGCCTGACCCGCGTGCGTTCCGTCGGTGCATCAGCCATGGTGTAATCATACAGAGATCGAGAGAGAGCGGCCGCCGACGACCCGGTACGACCCAGCATGAATCACCCCCTCCTTGCCAGGATCTATGACGCGGTGCTCGCCCCGACCGAGCGCATGGGCGTGCGCGATCAGCGCCGACGACTGATGGATGGGCTCGGAGGGAGAATCGTCGAGATCGGTGCGGGCACGGGCCTGAACATCCCCCTCTATCCGTCGACGGCCGACGAGATCCACGCCCTGGAACCCGACCAGCACATGGTGGAGCGTCTCGTGGAGAAGGCGGGCGATTCTTCCGTTCCCCTGTTCCTGTACCGGGGAGATGCTCACAACCTCCCGTTCGCCGACGGAGTCTTCGATGCGGCGATCATCACGTTCGCCCTGTGCACGATTCCCGAGCCGGCGCGTGCTCTCGACGAAGCGCACCGGGTGGTTCGGCCCGGCGGGATGCTCCGGTTCCTCGAGCACATCCGCTCACCGAACACCAGAACGGCGCTCTGGCAGGATCGCCTCAGTCCGGTCTGGGGAAAGGTGTCGGGTGGATGCAGACTCAACCAGCCGACCGTTGAGATCCTCGAGGCGACCCATTGGGACGTGGACGAGGTCTGGCGATCCGGGGGCGGTTTCGTTGCCGCCGGTCAGGCGTTCCGCACCTGATCCCGCAGCGCCGCTCCGAACCCCTCGATGACGTGAAGCGGCGTCGTTGCGTGCGGTGATACGCGGATCCATCCGCTCCGCTCCGACACCACGAACCCCGCCGCGGCGAGAGCATCGACCGCTTCGACGGCCGGGAGGCCCGGGATCTTGAACGTGACGATCCCGGCTCGCTCGCCGTCCGATCGCCACGGGGCGATCACCTCGGCATCGAGCGACCGAACCAGGTCGAGCACTGCACCCGATCGTTCGAGCACGGCGACTTCGATCTCCCTGATGCCGCCCGTGTCGACGACGGCCAGGGCGGCGGCTGCAGCGACGGCCCCGAGCAAGTTCGGCGATCCCTCCAGGAACCGGTCGGCGGTAGCCAGCGGCGGGTGCGGTGGGGGAACCTCGAACGCATATCCGTCTTCGACGCTCCACCACCCGGTCAGTGTGGGCGCCAGTCGGTCGAAGACGCGAGGAGATACGGCCATGACCCCGGCAGAGAAACCGGCTCGGAGCCACTTCTGCCCGCCTGAGACGAACACGTCCGCGCCGCCGAGTCTCGCCTCAACCGCACCGAGACCCTGGATCCCGTCGACGAGCACGAGTGCATCACCCGCCGCGTCGGCGATCGCATCGACGTCGATCTTGAATCCGGTCATGTAATCGACGAGGCTCACCGCGACGAGGCGCGTATCTGCGTCGATGGCGACGGCCAGGGCGTCGGGATCAACGCGACGGTCCGCTATCTCGACCGCTCGCACCTCGGGTCCGCCAACCGATTCTGCACGAAGCCACGGGTACCGATTCGCCGGGAACTCATGAGCGGGCACAACGACGTTGCCGCCCGCTCCGATGAGGCCGAAGGCGATCTGCATGATCCCGGCGCTCGTCGAAGGCACCGACGTGGCGAACCCTTCCTTGACGCCGAGCGCACCGGCGATCGTCGTTCGGGCCTTCTCGTATGCCGGTCCGATGATCGACACACCGGACCGATCTCCCAACGCCACCTCGCCGAGGAGTCCGGCGGGGGCCTCTCGAGCCGACCGGGCGGCAGGACCGATCGACGCGAAGTTGAGGTACCCGTCCTGTTCTTCGAACTCGTCGAGGTAGCCCCGGTTCATGTCAATCCTCTCTCCCACACTTCGACAAGACGGCCGAACTCCGGACTGGACTCGACGAGATCCGTGTGGTGGCCGTCGGCGATGATCCGACCATCGTCGATCATGATCACACGATCAGCCCGCTCGGCCGAACGGAGGCGGTGGGCGATCACGATGGCGGTCCGGCCGGCGAGGAGCACCCGGAACGCTCCTTCAATCTCCATCTCCGTCTCCGGATCGAGATTCGACGTCGCCTCATCGAGGACGATGACCGCAGGATCGTCGAGGAACACCCTACCGAGCGCGATCAGTTGTCTCTCCCCCGCAGAGAACCGGCTCCCGCGCTCGCGAACCTCGGTGTCGAGTCCCTCCGGCAGACCGCGAACCCAGCCGTCGATCCCCATCGCTCGCAGCACGTTCCAAGCGTCTTCGTCGGTGGCATGCGGTGCGCCGTATTTCAGATTGTCTCTCAGCGTCCCGTTGAACAGGAATCCGTCCTGAGGGATGAGAGCGATGGCGTCCGTGCGAGAGTCCATAGTGAGATCACGCAGGTTCGATCCGTCGATCTCGACTTCTCCCTCTTGAGGGTCGTAGAAGCGCAGGATCAGTTTCGCGATCGTGGACTTCCCGGCACCCGTCTCCCCGACGACCGCGAGGCGCTGCCCGGCGGGGATGTCGAGGTTGATGTCCCGGATCACCACCGTGTCGTCGTCGTATCCGAAGGTGACATCTCGAAGCTCGATCGCACCGGCGACCGGAGACTCGAGATCGTGGGCACCCGGACGCTCGACCACATCGGCCTTCACGTCGAGGAGCTCGAAAAGCTTCGCGATTGCAGCGACGGCCGCCTGGAGCAGGTTGTAGACGTTCGCGAGGTTCACGATCGGTTGGAAGAACCAGTCGAGGTAGAGCAGGAAGACGACCAGCGTTCCGAACGTCATCGTCCCGTCGAGAGTTCGCATGCCGCCGATCACCAGAACAGCACCGAGCGCCACCACCCGGAGAAACCCGACGGAAGGGAAGTACCACGAGATCGCCACCGCGGCCTTCATATTCGCCCGGTAGTGATCCTCGTTGACCCGACCGAAGGTTGCCGCCTGGACCTGTTCCTGAGTGAATGCCTGGACCACCCGGACGCCTGCGATACCTTCCTGCAAACCGGCGAGAACCCGCCCGATCCGCTCACGCACCTGTCCGTACGCCTTCGAAGCCTGGCGCTGAAACACGACCGAAACGCCGATCAGCACGCCGATGACGACGAAGGTAGCGACCGCCATCTGCCAGTCGACGAGCACCATGGCCACGGCAACACCGATGACCGTCAGTGCGTTCGTCAGAGCCATCACCGCACCGTCGCCCGCGAACTCCTGGAGTGACTCGATGTCCGACGTCATGCGACTGACCAGCACGCCGCTCTTCGATCGGGAGAAGAAAGCAGTGTCGGACCGGATCAGATGCCCGAACACCACGCCGCGTAGCTTCAGGAGGTACTGCTCCCCCACCCAGGCGATGCCATATCGGGAGATCATCACGAACACGTACTGCACGAGAAGCAGGACGAGGAACACGATGGCCGCGCGTGACACGGCGATCTTGTCTCCTTCTGCGATACCCCGGTCGATGCCCGCCCGCACCGTCAACGGACCGGCAAGTCTGGCCGCCGTCCCGAACACCGCCGCGACGAGTGCACCCACGGCGGGAAGCCACAGGCTTCGACCAAGCTTCGCCGCTCGCACGAGCAGTCCGCGCCGATCCTCGATCTCGTAATCACCGGCGTGCGACATGTATCTCATCGCGCTCCTCCGGTGGCCTGTTCCTCATCGCGCGCCAGGACTTCCCCGTATCTCGGGATCGTTGAGAGAAGTTCTTCGTGCGTTCCGACTGCAACGATCGCACCATCCTCCAGGAACACCACGAGGTCTGCCAGGGCAAGCGTCGAAGACCGGTGAGCGATGATCAGCGTCGTTCGCCCTGCCATGACATGACGGAGGGCGTCCTGGATCTCCGCCTCCACGATGGCATCGACCGATGACGTAGCGTCGTCGAGGATGAGAATGCGCGGGTCGCGCAGAACGCTTCGTGCGAGGGCGATTCGCTGGCGCTGCCCACCGGACAGTGTGTGACCGCGCTCGCCGATCACCGTGTCGTACCCGTCCGACATCGAACAGACGAAGTCGTGGGCATGCGCGAGGCGGGCCGCCGATCGCACTCTCCGGTCGTCCGCATCGGGATCGCCGACGCGGATGTTCTCCGCGATCGACGCCGAGAACAGGAACGTCTCCTGGAACACCATGGCAACCTCGGACCGCAAATCATTCAGGTCGAGATCGCGAACGTCGACGCCATCGATCGTGACGGAACCCTCGGCAACGTCGTAGAACCGGGGGACGAGATTGGCGACCGTCGTCTTGCCCGATCCGGTCGTTCCGACGAGAGCCACGGCGACGCCGCCGGGGACAACCAGATCCATCCCGTCGAGCACGGGTCCGCCTCCGGCGTACGCGAAACAGACGTTGGAGAATCGGATCTCCCCCGGCCCGTCGGGCAGTTCGATCGGTGTTGCCGGGTCCTCGATGACAGGGTCGGTTGCCAGAAGCCCTTCGATCCTGGATGCAGAGGCTGCAGCCCTCGGCAGATTGGCGAAGAACCAACCGGTGATCATCAGCGGAAGGACCAGGACCGCGAGGTACTGGGTGAACGCCACGAACTCGCCCGGTGTCAGAGCCCCGTCGATGACCCGGAACCCGCCGACCCACAGAACCGCGACGGTGCCGAAGGACGGGATCAGTTCGAAGAGCGGACCGTACCTCGATCGGTATCGCGCGATCTGGATCGTGTCTTCGTAGATCGCGAATGCCGCCTTCTTCAGGCGCTGTTCTTCACGGCGTTCCTGGCCGTATGCCTTGACCACCTCGATGCCGGCGACCGTCTCTTCAACGACCTCGGCCAGATCCGCGAGCTTCTGCTGAACGCTGAACGAGAGCCCGATGATGCGACTCGCCAACCTGTTTGCGGTGAGGACCAGAGCCGGGACGGTCAGCGATGCGACGAGCCCCAGCACCGGATCGATCACGATGAGCACGACGATCACCACGGCGAACATCGCGACATTGGCGATCACGATCGGCAGCATCATGAGAATCAGGCGGATCTGAGACAGATCCGACGAGGCCCGCGACATCAGTTGCCCGGTGGGTGTGATGTCGTGGAACGAGAACGCCAGACGCTGGATGTGAGAGAACATCCGGCCTCTCAGATCGGCCTCGGCGCGATACGAGAGCCGGAACCCGAAGTAGCGCCGCAATCCCATCCCGATCGCCTGGATGAACCCCACCGCCGCCAGCACGGCAACGAGGGGGAGCAGCAGATCCCGCCGATCCACGAGGATCGCGTCATCGATGATCACCTTGACGACGTACGGGATGGCAACCACCGATGCCATCCAGACGAACGCACCGAGCATCGCGATCGTTCCGTCCCTCGGATACGAACGCACCGTCTTGGCGAGGAGTCCGATGCCCGTCCTGATGTCGATGCTCGACCGCTCCGCGCTCACTCGGTGGTGCCTCGTACGACGTCTTCGATCGATGGAACGACCGCCGGGACCACGATCACGACGAGACCGATGACGTAGGACCAGATCAGTACGACGCCGACCGATCCAAGCGCCGCGACCGTGCCACCGCTGATGTCCGGAAGAACCACAGCAGCCCCCAAGGTGACAAGGGTCAGAAGTCCGGTCGCTACGACGGCCGCGACGAACGGCCGTCGGATCTGGCTCGGCGTACCCCACTCGTAGATGGCGTACAGCACAACGACCACCCAGCCGAAGAGGACGACGCCGGTAATCCCCGTCACCGAGCCGAGGGGAATGCCGAAGTGCTCGAGCGTCTGAACGAGCCAGTCTCCGAAGATCACGACGACGTACCCGACGATCAGAGCAACGCCGGCACCGAACGTGAAGAGGATCCCCAATCCGCGCGTCTTCCAGTATGGACGGTGCTCTTCTGTGCGCGCGATGAGTCGGAGGGACTTCTGCACTGCGTATATCGCGCGGGATCCAGACCAGAGGGCGACCAGAAGCGAGATCACGAGCACGACGGTTCCAAGATCACCTGCAGACTGTTGGGCCTCTCCGAAGATCTCGATGAAGAACGCACCCACCTCGTCGGGGAGTCCGTCGGCCACCATCTCCTGCACTCGAGCGACGGTTACCTCATCCGTTCTCGCCATCGACAGGCCGGCAACCGCGGCGAAGGCCAGCGGGACCAGGGCGAAGAACGCGTTGTACGCGATCGCCGCGGACATCAAGAACGGATCGGCGTCCATGATGCGCGCGTACGCTTCCCGGAGAGGATCGAGGCGGGGAGGCAGCGCACGCATGGGCTGAGGATACGGCTGCCGCGGTGGCGAGCAGAAAACATCCCGGTTCCTACACTCCGAGCCGATGCGCCGCCTCACTCTCCTCCTTGTCGCCCTCAGCCTCATCGCCGCGGCGTGCGTGGCCGGCGCCGACGTCGTTCCGGTCGACCCGAACGGCTCGACAACGACCCTCGCCCCCGTTACGACACTCCCCAGCACCGAGACGACTCAACCGGGAGACCCGACGTCGACGATCGCCCCCGCCTCAACGACCACGACGGTCCCCCAGCGGCCACCGGGAGTCGTGCCTCCCGAGAGCGTCGGGGAACCGTGGGGTGAGGTTGTCGGCTTGACGATGTTCCGCGGCAACCCGACCCGAACCTACTTCGGATCCGGCCCCGTGTCGGCAACCGCACCGGACGTGGTCTGGCGCTTCCCCGAGGAGCCGATGTGTGGCCAGTCCCCGATCGGTAAGGAACCGAAGGTCTGGTGCGGGAGCGGGTGGACGGGCCAACCGGTCGTGTGGGAGCGTCCAGATGGGATCACCGAAGTGATCTTCGGCGCCTACGACAAACAGATCCACTTCCTCGACGCCGCCACGGGCGAACGAACACGCCCCGATTTCGACATGGGCGACATCATCAAGGGTTCGGTGACCCTCGACCCGGATGGCTTCCCGTTGCTCTACACCGGCTCTCGCGACCCCCGGTTCCGCATCATCGCGCTCGACGGCGAAGAACCCGTCGAGGTCTGGTCACTCCACGCCAAGTCGGTGGAGGGCATCTGGAACGACGACTGGGATTCGAACCCGGTCATCGTCGACGACATCATGTACGAGGGCGGAGAGAACTCATGGTGGTTCGCTGTGAAACTCAACCGCGGGTACGACGCCGACGGGAAAGTCGTCGTCGACCCGCAGGTCGTCTATCAGATCCCCGCCTGGACCGACGAGTTGACGGAGATATTCGGCCGCCAGCATTCGGTCGAGAACTCGACGGCCGTCTTCGAGCAGCGCGCCTACTTCTCCACGTCCGCCGGCCGCGTGGTCGGCGTGGACGTCTCTGACATCGAGTCGGGGAACGGCGAGATCTTCTTCGACTTCTGGAACGGCGATGACACCGATGCCACGATCAGTATCGATCGGGACGGCTTCCTCTACGTGATCTCGCACGCCGACACGGCGAAGAAGAACAACACTGCTGCGCGCCGCGTGCGAGAGGTCGGTGATCTCGCCAAGCTCGATCCGAACAACCCGGATGACCCCGTCGTGTGGAAGGTCTCCCTGTCGGCCGCACGCGGGCAGGATGCCGGGGCATGGGCGACGCCTGCGCTTCATGTCGACGCCGGCCTCCTCTTCGTCGCGACCGATGCCGGGGATCTTCTCTCCATCGATACCGCCACCGGCGAAACGGTGTGGCAGGACTTCATCGGCGGCAACGCATGGTCGTCGCCGGTCATCGCCGGCAACACCCTCGTCGTCGGCGCCGACTGCCTCACCGACCATTCCGGTTTCCGGGCCTACGACCTCACCAATCCGCGTTCGCCGCAGCACCTCTGGGACGCGACTGTGGGTACCGGCGCCTGCATCGAGTCGACCCCGGCAGTGTGGAACGGGCGCATCTATGTGGGATCCCGCGACGGATTCTTCTACGCTCTCGGCAACTGATGGCTGGAAGAAGCACGATCGAGACCGGGACCGGGCGCAAGCTCTCCTCCGCGCTCGTGTTCCTCCTCGGCACCGCCGCATCACTCGGCACCGTCCTGGGGTTCTTCGGAGCGACCTGGTGGGGATTCGATCGACTCGCCGATTGGCGATTCCCCTACATCGTGATCCTCGTGGCCGCCGCCGTCATCTACGGCTTCGTCTTTCGTCGTTCCCTCTCGGCCCTGTTCCTTCTCGCGGCCGTTGCGAACGCCGTTCTCCTCGCTCCGATGTGGCTGGCCACACAACCTGCCGTCGGTTCGAACGACGGCATCAGAGTCGTGAGCCTCGATACCGGCGGGTCATCCGAACACCGCCGCGAGATCATCGAGTGGATCAACCAGGAAGAGGTCGACGTCGCGTTGCTCTTCCACACGCGTGGAGATTGGCCGACGACGTTGGACGACAGCGGCGTCCCTTACCGGATCGTTGCCACCCCGGTCGCCTCAGAAGCAACCGGTCAGCCGCTCGTCCTCGTTCGGCACAACGCGACGGCTTCGCCTCTGCCACCCGCGCCCGGCGCCGATGTCACCGTTCGCGTCGCGAACGAAACCAGCACCTTGACGGTGATCGGGCTTGCCGTTCGGAGCCCCGGCTCAACGCGCGTTGCGGATGACCGAATCGAACGCTTCACCGCCATGAATGCAGCCGCTCTCGCCATGGAAGGCCCGGTTGTGGTGACCGGAAACCTCGAGGCCTCCCGATGGTCTCACGCTTTCAAGCTGCTCGCAGAGGGGATGACGAACTCCGAAGATGGCTTCGGGTACACAGCGACGTGGCCGTCGTACGACTGGCCGTTCGTCGGCAGCTACACAGGCCTCCCGGTCGACCACGCCATCTACCTCGGGGCGATCACCGTGCCGTACCGTCGAGTCGGACCCGATCTCGGCTCTTCTCACCGCCCCCTGCTGTTCGACGTCTCGCCGATCCAATAGAGACGTCCCGGAATCAAACTCACGGCACCCGGTACCCTCCCGGACATGCTCTACGACTACACCGCCGTTACCGCCGATTCCGTCACCGAAATCACCGAGGCTGCCATCGCACAAGCCGATACTGCAGTCGAAGCCGTGGTCGGGGCCGACGAGTCGCGAACCTATGCGAACACGTTGGCACCACTGGACCGCGCCGGCGTGATCGTCGCAGACGCCTCGGGACGGGGAGCGTTCATGGCGAGGGTCCATGCCGATGACGACGTGCGCGCGGCTGGAGTCGCCGCGGAGGAACGGATGGCCAAGTGGGGTTCGGACCTCATCATGCGCTCCGATCTCGCCGCAGCGATCCGCTCGTATGCCGTGACGGATGACGCTCGTGCCCTCGACGGCCTCGAGGCGCGCAACCTCGAGTTCTGGCTCCGCGACCTCCGCCGCGCCGGGCACGACCTCGACGGTGCGGATCGGAACCGTCTTCGCGAACTCAAGCAGAGGCTCATCGAGCTTCAGGTTGCATTCAACAGCAACCTCGACGAGTGGGACGATGGCATCGACATGACGCGGGACGACCTCGCCGGACTGCCGGACGCCTACGTCGAGCGTCTCAAGCCGGGCGCCTCTGAAGCAACCTTCCGGGTCTCGATGAACTACCCGGACTACATCCCGTTCATCGAGGAGGCGGAGAATCGCGATCTGCGTCGGAAGATGCAATTCAAGTTCTGGACTCGCTCTGCTGAGGAGAACACACCTCTCCTCGCCGAAGCCGTCTCGATTCGCGAGGAGATCGCCGACCTTCTCGGGTACGACACGTGGGCCAGGTACTCCATGGAGGTCAAAATGGCCGACCCGGAGGCGGTCGACGAGTTGTACGCCTCGATCATTCCCGGTCTCACCAGCCGCGGTGTCGAGGAACTCGCAGCACTCCAGGATCTCGCATCACTCGACCTTGGGGACGAGCCGATCCAGTCATGGGACTGGATGTACTACCACACGATGCAACGCAGGCGTGACTACGGCATCGACCAGAACGAGGTCGCCGAGTACTTCCCCTTGGAGACGGTGCTTGAGGGGATGTTCGCGATCACCGGCGATGTCTTCGGCCTCGAGTACCGCGAGGTCGAAGAGACCGGCGCATGGCACGATGACGTCAAGCTGTACGAGATTCGGAACCGAGGCTCGGAGGAGGCGATCGCCTTCTTCTACGCCGATCTCTTCCCGCGCGATGGCAAGTTCGGACACGCCGCGTGCTTCCCGATAACGGGAGGCTTGAGACAAGAGAGCGGTGAATATCGGAAGCCGGTCGCCGCCATCGTCGCGAACTTCACGAAACCGGGGCCCGGATCCCCTTCGCTGCTGAAGCACGATGAGGCACTCACCTTGTTCCATGAATTCGGGCACGTCTTGCACTTCTGCTTGACCGAGGTCGATCACCCCCGGTTCGCCGGATACGACACCGAGTGGGACTTCGTCGAGGCGCCGTCGCAGATCATGGAGCACTGGATGTGGGAACCGGAGGTGCTCCAACGCTTCGCCCGCCACTACGAGACGGATGATATGATCCCATCGGATCTCGTCGAACGACTCGTGGCCGCGCGCGATCAGAACACGGCGCTCACCACGCTGCGACAAGCCTTCCTCGGCACGTTCGACCTTGCGATCCACACGGGCCACGGCGACGTCGACCTCGAGAAGGCCACCCGGAACGCTTTCGCTCTGACACTGATCCCCTATCACGACGGCACGCACTTCGCAGCGTCGTTCGGACATCTCATGGGTGGATACGACGCCGGCTACTACGGCTACCAGTGGGCCAAGGTCTACGGAGACGACATGTTCTCGATCTTCTCTGACGAGGGCGTTCTCAGCCCCGAGGTCGGAGCCCGATACCGCAGCGAGGTTCTCGCACGGGGCTACTCCCGTGACGCCATCGAGCACCTCCGCGCCTTCCTCGGCCGGGAGCCTTCCGCCGATGCGTACCTGAAGGACCTGGGACTGAAGGAGTGAAGGAGCCGACAGCCAACGGCCAGCAGCCAACAGCCCGAAGGGCGGCAGTTCTTCTCCTCCTGCTCGCGCTGCTTGCTGCGGCCTGTACTTCGGGGGCAGACGAGACGCCTTCGACGACTACTACCGAAGCGGTCGAAGAAACCAGCACGACGGCCGCAGTGGCGGAGGCGGCCGCCCTGGACGAAGACGGCTTCTACCTGGTTCTGCTCTGGCACCAGCATCAGCCCCTCTACCCGAAGGATGAGAACGGCATCGTCACCCGTCCGTGGGTGCGGCTCCACGCCGCCAAGGACTACTGGGACATGGCCGAACTCGTCGGTCGGTACCCGGACTTGCGCGTGTCGTTCAATCTCACTCCGGTGCTGCTCCTTCAACTCGAGGAGATCATGAACGGGACGAGGGATTCGTATTGGATACATACCGAGATTCCGGCCGACACGCTCACTGCCGAAGAGCAGGAGTTCCTCCTCACCCGCTTCTTCGACGTGAACGCGAGCATCATCGCCCGATTCCCCAGGTTCCAGGAGCTCGCCGATCTTCGGACGGAAGGGATCGATTTCTCGACCCAGGACTACCTCGACTTGCAGGTGCTCTTCAACCTCGCCTGGAGCGACCCGGATCTACTCGCCGGGCCTCGTCTGAGCGAGTTGGTCGATCGCGGTCGCGGTTTTGTCGAAGCAGACAAGCAACCCGTCCTCGAAGCTCATCTCGACGCCGTCGCCCGCACGATCGACATCCACAAGGAGCTCTGGGAGAAGGGACAGATCGAGGTCACGACCACGCCGCTCGCTCACCCGATCCTCCCCCTCATCACCGACACGAACCTCGCCCTCGTGGGAGACCCCACGGCGATCATGCCGGACATGCGGTTCCAGGAAGCTCCCGACTCCCGGGAGCAGGTGACGCGCGGTCTCGACGTTGTTGAACGACTCCTCGGCCGGCGCCCGACCGGCATGTGGCCCGCTGAGGGCGCGGTGGCTCAGCAGGTAACGTGGATCCTGGCCGGCGAGGGCGTCGAGTGGATCGCCTCCGGCGAGCACGTGCTCGGCCAGACCCTCGGTCTCGGCTCGTTCGAACGGGACTCCAACGGGACGGTGCTCGACGCCGACGCCCTCTATCGCATGTACGCGGCTCAACACGGCCGGAATCCGGATCTTCCGATCTTCTTTCGGGACGTCCAACTCGCGAACCTCATCGGATTCGAGTACTCCGGCTCTCCCGGAGACGAGGCAGCCGACGACTTCATGAGTCGCCTCGAGCACGCGATGGATCGACTCGACGAGCTCGGCGTCGAAGGCCCGAAGGTGGTCACCGTCGTCGTCGACGGTGAGAACGCCTGGGAGCACTACGACAACGACGGCAAGGACTTCCTGAACGCCCTCTACGAGAACCTCACCACGTCGGACTTCGTGACGACCATCACGCCCGGCGAGCTGCTGTCGCAGTTCGGCGACCGGATCGAGCCGCTTCCCGATGTCTTCCCGGCGTCGTGGTTCCAGCCCAACTTCGCGACCTGGATCGGCGAGCGGGAAGAGGCGGCCGCGTGGGACGCCTTGTGGGCGACCCGCCGGACATACGCGAAAGCGGAATCGTCGGCATCGGCAAGTGACGAGCAACTCGAATCGGCCTACGACCATCTGCTCTTCGCCGAAGGCTCCGACTGGTTCTGGTGGTACGGCTCCGATCAAGATTCGGGCGACGACGGCTACTTCGACGGCGCGTTCCGGGAGCTTCTCGGCCGCGTGTACGACGCGCTCGCGATCGATCGCCCGGCGTTCATTCGCACGCCAATCATCCCGGCACCGACCGTCGTCCCCGACCGATCCGCCGACGGGATCGGCACGATCGTGATCGATGCGGACGTCGACACCGAGGAGTGGGACACCGCCGGCCTCTACTCCCTCGATGGAGCACCGTTCGCCGCCTATCACTGGCTCTACGACAAGAAGCTTCTCCAGATCCGGGTGGACTACGGGAGCGAAGTACTCGGAGACGACGCGGCCGGGTTCGATCTCTATCTCGGTCTTCCCGGCGCGGCCACAGGGCGCGCCTTGACCGTGGGTGGTGAGGTCATCGGATTCCGGGCCAGCCACCTGCTGTCGTGGCGCGGCACCGACCCGACTTCGATGCGCGGACCCGTGGCGCTGCCGCCGATCGGGAGTGGGGACGGCCTCGTGGACGCTGGAATGCTCCCTGAAGCGGAACCGCTCGAAACCGGATTCGACGGGACACGGATCGAGTTCTCGATCCCGCTCGACTTGCTGGGCCCGATCGAAGTCGGTGATCCCGTCCGATTCCGGCTCATCGATCGCTCGGGAGGGCCGGAGAGCATCATGGCGCCTTCCGAAGGCCCCGGGGTGATGGTCGTGGCCGACATCTCTGATGTTTCCACCGCGATCGACGTGGTCGATCCGGAGGGTGACGATCATGGGCCCGGTGACTATACGTATCCGACCGACCCGGTGTTCACGGCCGGCTCGTACGACCTGACGGGTTTCACGGTAGGTGAGTCCGGCGACGACCTCGTATTCGGTCTCAGCGTCCTGGTACCCATCTTCAACCCGTGGGACAGCCCGAAGGGTCTCTCGATCCAGACTTTCGATATCTACGTCGACACGAACCCCGGAACCGCCGACGGCGCTCGACGATTCCTCCCCGGAAGGAACGCATCCTGGGAATCCGGATCGGGGTGGGACCGTGCGTTGACGATCGAGGGATGGTTCCCGGCTCTGTACGTCGCAGAAGCGGACGGATCGATCACGGAGACGGAGCCGACGTTCAAGATCCTCGTCTTCTCCGACAAGGGGCGGGTAACGGCGCGGATTCCGAAATCACTGTTCGGAGACGGGGACCCGGCCGAGTGGGCCTACGCTGTCGCCCTGATGAGCCAGGAGGGATTCCCGTCGAGCGGCGTTCGCCGGATCCGCGACGTCGAACCGTCCGCTCAGCAATGGCGGATCGGCGGAGGAGACGGAGCGATCAACGCGACACGCATCATGGATCTGCTCCATCCTGAGCCGGGAGCGCAGGAGTCGATGCTCTCCGACTTCGCGGCGGCCTCGACCGGCACGGTCGACGATCTCGCCGACGACGACTTTGCCCAGATCACTCCGATAGCCAACCCATGAAGTCCCTTGCTGCAAAGGAGGTCGCCCGACTCGAACGTCTCACCGAGGGATTGGCCGACCCGGCCGACATCGACGGAACGGTCCACGCGACTCGCAAGGGAATCAAACGGCTCAGGGCCTTCCTTCGGTTGGCTCGCCGATCGATCGGTACGTCGACGTACCGAACGGAGAATGGTGCCCTCCGGGACACCGCCCGCCTCCTTGCGCCGGCGCGTGACGCCTATGTGCTCATCGATACCGCCCGGGTTCTCGACGCTTCGGATCTCGTTCTGGGCGTGCTCGACGAGGACTACGCCACGGCGATGGCAGCTCTCGAGTCGGTGTTTCGGCTCGAGGCCCTGCACCGCCTCGAAGCCATCGCCGGACGGTGGCGGCTCCTCGATTGGCACGGGCCGGACTCACGGTCCATCGGGGCAGGTCTTCTCCGGACCTACCGACGCGGACTCGTTGACCTCGAGACCGTTCGCGCGGCCCCAACGGCCGCGGCGTTCCATAGTTGGAGGCGACGGGTCAAGTACCTCCGATATCAACTCGAAGCGCTCGATGCGCCGAACAAGTTCCTCGGCCCGTACACCCTTCTCGGCGACGACCTGGGCCTCGAACACGACCATACGGTGCTGCTCGGCGTGTGCGAGTTGCACGCCGACGATGAGGGCTTTGCGGCACTCGCTCTCCGCTCGGCCGAACGACGCAGCCAACTGCGGACAAGCGCACTCGACCGGGGTGCGTCGCTCTTCAGCCGGGAACCGGAGGACTTTCTCCGCATCGTCGAGGAGACGATCGGGCTCCGGTAGGGTCCGACCATGAACCCTCCCCACCCACCTGTGATCGCGTCGGTCGTACAGGCCGGATCGATCGCTTTCGATACCCCGGCGACCATCGAGAAGCTCGGCGACATCACCGCCGATGCCAGAAGCCGTGGGTCTGAACTCGTCGTCTTCCCTGAGGCGTTCGTCGGCGGATATCCCAAGGGCCACGACTTCGGCACCGTCGTCGGAAGCCGAACCGAAGACGGCCGCGACTGGTTCCGACGATACGCGGAGGCAGCCATCACGATCCCCGGACCCTCTCTCGACGCTATCGCTGAGGCAGCAGCGGGCGTGTACCTCGTCGCTGGTGTCATCGAGAGGGAGCAAGGAACGCTCTACTGCTCGGTGATCTTCCTCGGTCCGGACGGACGACTCCTCGGTGTCCACCGCAAGCTGATGCCGACCGCGGCAGAACGGCTCGTCTGGGGTTTCGGCGATGGATCCACGATGCCGGTCATCAACACACCGGTCGGCCGCCTCGGTGCGGCGATCTGCTGGGAGAACTACATGCCGCTGTACCGTACGGCGATGTATGCCAAAGGTGTACAGGTCTGGTGTGCCCCCACCGTCGACGATCGCGACCGATGGGCGTCGTCGATGCAGCACATCGCTCTCGAAGGCAGGACATTCGTCCTGTCGGCGAATCAATACGCGACCCGGGGCGACTACCCGTTCGACTACGACACGGCGTACGGAAACGATCCGGACACCGTCCTCATCGGCGGGGGAAGCTGCATCGTCGATCCTCACGGCCGGTTCCTCGCCGGACCCGATCGGAGCGGGGAGACGATCCTCACCGCTGAGCTGGATCTCGGAGAGATCACCCGCGGCACGTTCGATTTCGACCCGGTCGGTCACTACGCAAGACCGGACGTGTTCCGCCTGACCGTCGACGAAAACAAGAAGGACCCCGTTGTGTTCGGGGAGATCGAGTAACTGAGTACTCGGTACTCGGTACTCAGAAGATCAGCGAAAAGGGGATCGGCAGCCGGTCGCCTCAATCAGATCCCCCGCCTCCGGGCGGGGGGACCTGTTCAGAGCACATTTGGAGACGAGTCATTCACCTATCCGCGCGTTTTCTCAGTACTCGGCCTGCCAAGGCTGCTGTTGCCGCCCGATCTGGCTTGCCGTTGGCGAGAAGCGGGATGGCGTCGACTTGAATCCAGTGTTTCGGGATCTCGTGACGAGCAAGGCGACCTGCCACTGCGGCTTCGATGTCGGGCATGCAGGGTGGTTCCGTCGCGACGACGGCCACCACGACCTGTCCCCACTCCTCGTCGTCGACGCCGACCACCACGGCGTGTGCTGCCAGCGGGATCGTCTCGATCGCGGCTTCGATGGCCGAAGGACGAACGCTCTCTCCCCCAGTCAAGATCAGCTCGTCGCTCCTGCCGGTGACGATCAATCTTCCCTCAGCATCCATGTGCCCCAGATCACCGGTTCGGTACGGACCGATCCGTGGCGCCTCCCCGAAGTACCCGGGAGAGACCGCAGGGCCGTCGAGGAGAATCTCGCTTTCGTCGAAGGACACAACGAAACCGTCGAGGAGACGACCCGCGGTCCCGAGCGACTGTCGCTCACTCCCCGGTTCGACGGTGGCGACCTGCGAGCAGGTCTCGGTCATCCCGTACGTCTGGAGCACCGGAAGGCCGGCCGCGAGTCCACGCTCGACGAGGTCCCGGCTCGCGGGCGCGCCGCCCAGTAGAACTCCTTTGATGCCGTCGTAGGGGCCCGGATCGACCTCGAGGATCCTGTGGAGCATCGTTGGGACGAGGCTCGCCATCGACACGGATCCTCCTTTGAGACTCCGTGCCACCGCGACCGCGTCGAAACGTGCATGGAGCTCGATCGAGCCACCCGCGGTGAGACTCCTCCACACGACGGAGAGGCCTCCCACGTGGAACAGAGGGAGCGTCAGCAGCCACCGATCGCCGAAATCGTTTCCAAGTCGATGCCGGGAGGCTTCGACGGCCGCCGTCACGTTCCCCGAGGTGAGGATGACACCTCTCGGATACCCGGCGCTTCCGGATGTCGGGACGATGGCGTACGCGTTCCCGGCTGCAGCGCCGTTCACGTCGACGCGATGTGGCCCGTACGGTGCCGGCACAGCTCCGAGCAGCGGTACGGCGACCAGGGCGATGATGGTCTCGAGAGTCACGGTCGCGACAAGGGGAACCACGGCACCGGGTTCGACGCCTTCGTCGAGGAGGGTCTGCGCATGCGCGTTCGCCCGGCGGTCGAGCTCCGCGTATGAGATCCAACCGCCGGCGAAGGTCACTGCAGGGGCATCGGGATTCGCCCCTGCGTGGATCTTCACCCATTGGTGTGGCAGGGTGTCGGTCATGGCGATCACTACAGTATCGCCTCGTGACTTCTGAGATATTCGACCAGGCCGCGTGGGACCCCGTTGAGGGGTTCGACTTCACCGACATCACCTATCACCGATCCACGGAGATCGGTGCCGTTCGGGTCGCATTCGATCGGCCCGAGGTTCGTAACGCGTTCCGCCCGCACACCGTCGATGAGCTGTACACGGCGCTCGATCATGCCCGCATGACCTCCGACGTGGGAGCGGTGCTCCTGACCGGAAACGGTCCGTCGCCGAAGGACGGCGGCTGGGCTTTCTGCTCGGGCGGGGATCAGCGGATTCGTGGAGCCGACGGCTACCGGTACGAAGGGGTCGAAGGAGTTGACGCTGCAA
Source organism: Acidimicrobiia bacterium (assembly GCA_030599515.1). Lineage (GTDB taxonomy): Bacteria > Actinomycetota > Acidimicrobiia > Spongiisociales > UBA5794 > JAHEEL01. The sequence goes on along the minus strand of JAUVNV010000001.1, from coordinate 35,389 downwards.
GACTCGGACGACTCCACATCCTGGAGGTACAGCGCCTGATCCGCTTCATGCCCAAAGTCGTGATCGCGGTCGTTCCCGGGTGGGCGGTCGGCGGTGGTCACAGCCTCCACGTCGTGTGCGACCTCACGCTCGCCTCACGGGAGCACGCCGTGTTCAAGCAGACCGACGCCGACGTCGCCTCCTTCGACGGCGGGTACGGATCTGCGCTCCTCGCCCGCCAGGTTGGTCAGAAGCGCGCCAGAGAAGTGTTCTTCCTCGGCCGTGAGTACTCGGCTCAGGACGCGTACGAGATGGGGATGGTCAACGCCGTCGTGGATCACACCGATCTCGAGACCGTCGCACTCGAGTGGGCGCGGGAGATCGTTACAAAGAGTCCGACGTCCCAGCGAATGCTGAAGTACGCCTTCAATCTCCCCGATGACGGACTCGTCGGTCAGCAACTCTTCGCGGGCGAGGCAACCCGTCTGGCCTACGGCACGGACGAAGCCGAGGAAGGCCGTGACGCGTTCCTCGAGAAACGCGACCAGGACTACAGCAACTTCCCGTGGCACTTCTGAAAGGCTGGCAGCTGCCAGCCGGTGACAGGCAACAGGAGACAGGCAACAGGAGGCCGGGTTACTCTGCCTGTCCCCCTGCACCAGTACTCGGTACTCAGTACTCGGTACTCAGTACGGCGCGGAGCGCCAAATGAATCCCTGGGTCCTTGCTTCTCGGCCGGCGACGCTGCCGGCTGCGGCGGCGCCTGTCATCGTTGGTAGTGCGCTTGCCGGGGCTGCCGGGGTATTCCGATGGGATGCGTTCGTCATCATCCTGTTCTCGGCGCTCGCGATCCAGGTGGGGGTGAACTTCGCGAATGACCTTGCCGATGCCCAGAAGGGAACGGACACCGAAGCCCGAATTGGGCCCACTCGCGCTGTGGCGACAGGACTGCTGAGCGCAGCGGACATGAAACGCGGGATCATGATCGCTTTCGGAGTCGCGGCGATCGCCGGGGTCTACCTGATCTGGCTCGCCGGGTGGGTGATCCTCGCCATCGGCATCATCTCGATCATCGCAGCGCTCGCTTACACGAACGGTCCGATCCCCTACGGGTACTACGGACTCGGTGAGCTCTTCGTCTTCGTCTTCTTCGGCCTCGTCGCCACCGTTGGCACACGCTACGTCTATGACCGGACCGCGCCGGCGGATGCGTGGGTGAGCGCGATCGCCATGGGCCTTCTCGCCGCAGCGATCCTTGTTGCGAACAACGTGAGAGACAGCGACACAGATCGGGTCGCAGGCAAGCGCACGCTCGCGGTGATGGTCGGACGCGAACCGGCGCGGTGGCTCTACGCCGTCATGGTTCTCGGATCCTTCACCGTCGTTGCCGCAGCCGTGCGTGTCGGTGTGCTCCCGACCTGGTCACTGCTCACGCTCCTGGCGCTCCCCCTCACGGTGCGACCCATCAGAACGATCTTCGCGGAGACCGCCGGGCCGCCGCTCATCAGGGTGCTCAAGGTCACAGCGCGGCTCCAACTCGTTTTCGCCGCCCTGCTCGCTGCGGGAGTCCTGATCGCGTGACCGGCGGTAACCTCGCCGTTGTGGACCCAGCAGAAGCTTTCACGACACGGCTGGCGGGCGCGCTCGCCGATCTTGGCCTGCGCCATGCCGTCATCTCCCCCGGTTCACGGAGCACACCGATCGCTCTGGCCTTCGCCTCGGATCCGAGGATCACCAGTCACGTAGTGCTCGACGAACGGTCGGCCGGCTTCTTCGCTCTCGGCATCGCCAAACGAAGCGGTGTCCCGGCGGCACTCATATGCACATCCGGCACGGCCACGGCGAATTACCTTCCGTCGGTGGTCGAGGCGAACCACGCCCGGGTGCCGCTCCTGGTCCTGACGGCGGATCGCCCCCCCGAACTTCGTGGTGTGGCCGCGCCCCAGACAATCGACCAGATCGATCTCTATGGATCCGCCGTCCGAATGTCCCACGACGCCGGTGTTCCCGACGAAGCCGTCGCCGCCGGTGCACCGTCGCTTGCTCTCCGGGCATGGTCGGCTGCCCTCGACGCCCCCCAGGGCCCGGTCCACTTGAACTTCCCGTTCCGAGAACCGCTCGCCACGCCGACCGAGCCGGCAGATCCGACGATGCTCAGGCACCGTCGCGGTGAGGTGCGTCTTCCACCCGAGGATCTCATCGAGCTCGGCGAGCGCCTCTCGGGCCGGCGAACCCTCATCGTTGCCGGCGGGCACCAGCGTCCCGGCTTCGCAGTCGCCTCAGCCATGCTCTCCGGTGAGATTTCGGTTCCCGTCGTGGCAGACATCCAGTGCCGTTTCCCATCGGCGTCGACGATCACACACGGCGACCTCCTTGCCTCAGCCGGGTTCTTCCACGAACACGAACCGGAGATCATCGTCCGGGTCGGACAGATTCCAACGTCCCGCCCGATCTGGTCCTGGCTCCAGAAGACCGGTGCCGAACAGATCACTCTCGATGATGCGGGGTGGCGCGATCCTCTCGGCACCGCGACGACCGCATACCGGGCCGATCCGGCAGCGACGTTCGCCGACCTCTCCGGGCGAGTGACACCTGCCCCGGGTTCGTGGCTTCCGATGTGGCGAGAGGCGGACCACACAGTGGGCCTCGCCACGGAAGAGGTCCTCGGAACTGAGCCATTCCCGAATGAACCGGCGATCGCCAGGGCTGTATGGGAGTCCACCCCCGCTGGGACCACCATCTTCGCGGCCTCTTCGATGCCGATCAGGGATCTCGATTCGTTCTCCGGTTCGGTTCGCGGCGAGATCGGAATCTTGTCGAATCGCGGAGCGAACGGCATCGATGGCTTGCTCTCCGCCGCAGCCGGCGCGTCGGCGTCCGACGGTCGGCCCGTCGTCGTGCTCGCCGGTGACCTCTCCGTTCTTCACGACGCCACGGCGCTCGGGATCATCGCCCACCTCAACCTCCCCGTCACGATCGTGGCTGTGAACAACGACGGCGGAGGAATCTTCCACTTCCTCCCACAGGCCGATCATCTCGAGCCAGATCGATTCGAGACGCTCTTCGGCACCCCGCACGGACGGTCGCTCGTCGCTATCGCAGAGGCCTTCGGAGTTGCGGCCCGCGAGGTCACCGACATCAGCGATCTCCAGACGGCGCTCGCAGCAGCCAAGGCCCCCTCCCTCATCGAGATCCGAACGGACCGCTTCGAGAATGTCGAGATCCACAAGAGACTCCGAGCCGCCGCGAAGAGAGCCCTTCAGAAGTATTGAGTACTCAGTACTCAATACTCAGTACGCCGCCGGAGGCGGCCTACGTTGCCGCCAACAACTCCAGCATGGGCCGCAGTTTCAATCGGGTCTCGACCAACTCTGAGTCGGGATCCGAATCCGCGACGATGCCTGCGCCTGCGAAGACGTGGGCATTCGTTCCCTCAAGCAACCCACAGCGGAGTCCGATGGCGAACTCACCTTCGCCTGCTCCGTCGAGCCATCCGACACCACCCGTGTACCAACCGCGATCGAACGGCTCGATCTTCTCGATGAACGCCAGGGCCGGATCTCTCGGTGTGCCGCCGACCGCCGGAGTCGGGTGCAGGGCATCGACGAGGTCGAGCACGTGGACATCAGATCGAGTTGTGCCGGCGAGTCGCGTAGAGAGGTGCTGCACGGTAGCCATGCGTTTCAAGGACGGATCGGCGGGTACGTCCAGATCGTCGGAGAACGGGGCAAGCCGATCCGCGACGTCATCGACGACGTACCGGTGCTCGATTCGATCCTTCTCCGAGTGCATCAACGCCTCGGCGAGCGTGCGATCTTCTGCCTCTCCCTCACCGCGAGGCGCGGTACCCGCGAGCGGATTCGAAGCCACGGTTCCCTCCGAGTAGCGGACGAGCAGCTCAGGACTGGCCCCGACGAACGTCGCTCCATTGACTCGCCACCCGAAGCCGAAGCACTGCCGATAGGAGCGTTCGAGGTGACTCACGACGTCGAAACCGTCGGGAGCGGTGTCGGATCGAACGATCACGGACCGGGCCAGCACAACCTTTCGCAACATCTCATCTTCGATCGCGACGACGGCTTCGGCGACGGCGGCCGTCCACGCGGACACGGGGGGATAGGACTCCAGCGTGTGGTCTCCCAGATTGGGATACACCGGGTCCCGCGGCATCTCGAGCGAACGGAGGCGCTCGACGATCGAACCGGCGTCCACTCCCGATGGGATCGCAAGAAGCAGATGCCGATCATCGCCGTGGCTCAGCAGCGTCGCTATCGGGAGGACCGCGTCGGCCGACCCGAACGATGCCCACGGCTCAGAGGTGGGTCCGTCGGGGGAGAACGAGAATCCGACGAACGCTCGGAACGGATCGGGGAGCGACCACGCATCGACGGCGGATCGAAGACGCGTGAATCTCTCTGCGCCGGATGCCGATGCCTTCGCAGCGATCCCCACTCCCCCGGCCGCAGAGCCTTCCGGCGAGGAGAAGTAGAAGGTCCCCTCGAAGCGATCGGAACCGGCGCGTGCGAACGAGAGGGGTTCGACGTCGAGGGGAATCACGGCGAACCGCATGCCGTTTGCTCCGACGGTGAGCGCGGAACAGAGATCAAGGTGCCGGTCGGGGATCATCGAGGTGTGATGCTACAGGGCGGTGGGAGTGTGCGAGAAGTGCCCAGCGCCCTGCACGTCACTCGCCCCCGTCGTCGTAGCGCCAGGCAAGCCGACTCTCGACGTGGAGCACCCCGTCGAGACGGGATGCGAGTTCGGAGAGCAGCCGGGCCTCGTTCCTGGTTCCAACCTCGCCGACGAAGGTGACGACGCCGTTGGTGACGCTCACGTTGAGCTGATCCGGGTCGATGAACAGTACGCGGCGGATCAGGTCCTCACGGATCTCGTCCTCGATCACATCGTCGGGCCTGGTGAATACGGAGACGATGTCGGCACGCGAGATGATGCCGAGCAACCGCGAGTCCTCATCGACGACGGGAAGCCTCTTGATGTCCTGGAACGTCATCATCTTTGCTGCTTCGTAGATCTCGGTATCCGGGCCGGTCGTAACCACCCCAGGAGACATGACATCGCCAACCGTCTCTCCGATCTCGATCTCCCCCTCCTGGCGCTCAACCTCGAGGCGAAGGAAGTCGGCCTCCGTGATGATGCCGGCCAGGGTTCCATCGACGGCGGTGACGGGGAGACCGCTGACGCGATTCCTGAACATGAGGCGAGCCGCTTCACGGATCCCGGTCTCTCGCGAAACCGTGATCACGTCGGTGGTCATGAGGTCTACGACCTGCACTCTTCGTCCCTCTCGTCGTCGTTCGGCGTCATTGTTGCACCTCGGCGAGAAATCTGTCGCGCAATGGCATCACTCGACGAACTGCTACAGCGCCGTCGGGAAGTCGGTTCGGCTCGGATCGAACGCTCCGACCGACGGCCTCACCTTGATGCGAGCATCAACCACGCGAACTCCCTCACCCGGGGTTCCCACCTTGACGGGGTTCATGTCCATCTCGACCATCTCAGGAACGTCCTCGATCAAGGCCGAGACGCGAAGGAGGGCCTCCTTGACGGCCTCGATGTCACCGGCTTCCCCACCGCGGTACCCCTCAAGCAACCGCGCCGACTTCACCGACGTGATCATCTCATCGACATCGAGATCGGTGAGTGGGTGGATGCGGAACGCCACGTCCCCGATGAGTTCGACGAAGACACCACCGAGACCGAACACAACCAACGGACCGAAGTTGGGATCTTCGACCATCCCGATCAGGATCTCATGGCCGCCGGAGACGAACTCCTGGAGCAGAACGCCTTCCGGATCGGGGACCGCTGCCGTGACCTGGCGGTATGCGGCCCCCACCGCCTCGTCGCCCTCAACGTCGAGCACGACACCACCGACGTCGGACTTGTGCAGCGCCGACGGCGAGATGACCTTCAGCACCACCGGGCCGCCGATCGCCGCGGCGCGTTCGGTCGCCTCGTCTTCGGATGCAACAATCGCAGAAGCAGGAACCCGGAGTCCGTACGACTCGAGGACGGTGTCAACGGTGTCGGGGTCGAGCCAGTCGCCGTCCTCATCCATTCCCGCCAGGGCGATATCGAGAGCGGATCTGGCTCGCTCCCGATCGAGGTCCGCGAACTCGGGGATCTCGCCCTCAGGTTGGTCGAGCCACTCGCCGTATCGGACGGCGTCGTAGAGCGCTCGCGCCGCACGTTCAGGGAACGCGAACTCGGGTACCCGCGACCGCTCCTGCGGAGCGTCGTCGGAGACCTTGCCGGACTGCATGAACACAGCGAGGAACGTCTTGTCATCCTCGTGCGTCTCTCCGACTTCGCGGATCGTGCCCTGGATCTCAGCGACGCCGACCGGTGACGCCGGGATGTAGATGGCGATGACCGCATCGAGTTCGTCGGTCTCGAGCATCGCTTCGAGCACGTTTCGATACTCGGTCGCCCCTGCGGCGGCGATCATATCGACCGGATTCCGCACCGCAGCCTCGGGCGAGAGATACTCGCGCAACTGATGCTGCAGGTCGTCCGAGAGCACCGGCACCGTCAGGCCCCGGGACTCCAACCCGTCCACCGCGAGGATCGCCGGTCCGCCGGCGTTGGTCACGATGCCCACCCGCCGTCCCTTCGGGACCGGTTCGTTCGATAGCAGGCTCGTAACGTCGAACAGTTCCTCGAGCGTGTCGACGCGGATGACACCCGTCTGATGGAAGAGCGCGTCGACGGCAACGTCGAGGCTCGCCAGCGATCCTGTGTGGCTGCTCGCGGCACGAGCGCCGGATGCGGTACGACCCGATTTCACGGCGATGATCGGCTTCTTCCGCGCGATCCGCCTGGCGAACCGGGCGAATCGCCTCGGGTTCCCGAACGACTCCATGTACAGGAGGATCACGTCGGTCGACGGGTCGTCTTCCCAGTAGAGGAGCAGGTCGTCACCGGAGACGTCTGCGAGGTTCCCGACCGATACGAACGTTGAGATCCCGATGTTGTGCCGGGCCGTGTAGTCGAGGATCGCGAGTCCGAGCGCACCCGACTGGGATGAGAGTGCAACGTTGCCGCGTGGCGGCCGGATCGGCCCAAACTGTCCGTCGAGGCTGATCGCCGGATCGGTGTTCAGCAACCCCATGCAATTGGGTCCCACCATGCGAATCCCCACCGAGCGAACGAGATCAAGCAGTTCAGCCTCGAGTTCGATTCCTACGCCCCCGACCTCGGAGAATCCGGCCGAGATCACAACCAGTGCACGCACGCCCTTCTCGATGCACTGTTTGACAGTCTTGATCACGTGCTTCGATGAGACAACGATGAACGCGAGATCGACGTTGCCGGGGATGTCGAGAACCGTTGGATAGGCGGCGACCGATCGCACAACCGGCGACGTCGGATTGACCGGGTAGACCGGTCCGCTGAAGTCGCCGTTGATGAGGTTGTTGAAGAGCCGTCCGCCGATCGATGTGGCGTCACGGCTCGCTCCGATGACCGCGACCGATTGCGGCGCCATGAGTGGCATCATCGATTGTGCCGCCGCCCGCTGCTCTCGATCGTCGCGAACAGCCGTGCTTTCGTCGGATTCCTCAGTCGGAAACGCGACGGTGTAGACACCTTCGTCGAGATGCCGTGTCACGCCGTATCCGGACGCCCGGAAGACGCGCATCATCACGTGATTGTCGGCGAGCAGATGGGCCCGGAACCCGCTGATTCCTTGCGTGCGTGCATACGCCGTCAGCCGGTAGAGCAACAGTGTTCCGATGCCCTTCTGCTGACACTCGTCTGCCACGGCGAACGCTGCTTCGGCGATCGTCGGGTCGTCCTCGGTCGTGTTGTAGCGGCCCACTCCGACGAGGCGCCCTTCGCGGATCGCGACGAACGCCATGTCCTCGTGGTAGTCGAGTTGAGTGAAACGGTCGAGTTCCTCCGGTTCGAGTTCCTCCTTCACGCGGAAGAAACGGAAGTACGTGCTCTGGCGTGACAGTCCCCGGACCATGGCCTGGAGCACGTCTCGATCGCTTGGAGCGATCGGCCGGATGCGGATCGTCTCGCCACCCTTCATCACGGCGTCTTGCACCCATTCGCTCGGATACTCGAGCGGCGGATCGGGGACCGTCAACGGAGCCTCGGTTCGGTCGGTCACACTGATCCCCTTCGTAGCTTCCTCTGGTCTGACTGTCGCAACCCCACAATATCGTCGATACTTGGTTTGATGACCACGGACGTCTCTTTCATCGGCCTTGCCCTCGCTTCATCGTTCGTGCTCGTGGCGATCGTCCTTTCGATGTGGCAGCGACTTGGTCTCGAGCGTCAGATCCTGTGGGCCTCGCTCCGTGCTCTCGTCCAGCTCCTCGCCGTCGGTGTCGTCCTGGCGATCCTTCTCCGTCCCGGGCAGTCCCTCTGGTGGTCGGTCGCCTGGGTGATCGCCATGCTCCCCTTCGCGGCCGGTGTGGTCGCCCGTCGCGCACCCGAAGTTCCCCGGGTCCGCCGGCTTGCCCTCGCCGCCTTCAGCGTCACGTCGCTCGTGATCCTCGGACTGCTGTTCGGCCTCGGCGTGTTCCCCCTCGAACCACGGACGCTCGTTCCTCTCGCCGGGATGATGATCGGGAACTCGATGACGGCGACCGTCCTCGTAGCAACGCGAGTCGTCGCCGAGTTCAAGGAGCATCGTCCGCTCATCGAGGTCCGGCTGGCGCTGGGGTTCAGAGCAAGTGATGCGTTCCGACCCTATTTGCGTTCAGCGTTGAAGACCGCTCTTGTGCCGCAGATCGAAACGACGAAAGCGGTGGGGATCGTGTTCCTTCCCGGTGCGATGACCGGCCTCATTCTCGCCGGGGTCGACCCGATGGAAGCCGTGCGAGTTCAAGTCGTAGTCATGTATCTCGTCCTCGGTTCGGTGGCCGTGTCGGCGAGTACCGTGGCGCTCGGCTTGAGTCGGACGCTGTTCACACCTGATCAACGAGCGGTGCATCTACCCGAGGAGCGATAGGCTGCTGGTCGTGAAACGCACGGTGATGGCTCTCGTACTTGTGCTCTCCGCCTGCACGGGTGGCGGGACATCGTCCGATTCGGACGACGGCGCCATGCTCGAGCCCGTCGTCCCCGGATCCACAACAACAGCACAGAGCAATGATGTGCCAACCACGTTGTCCGATACGACGTCGACGACGGTCGTCACCGGCAACGCCAGATTCGTGATCGGGAGTGTGGTCTTCGGTGACGGGGGAACGATCGAGGTTGGAAACCTCGGACCCGACACCGGTGATCTCAGCGGTTTCTGGATCGCCATCCATCCCTACTACCTGGAACTCCCATCGACGATTCTCGCTCCGGGCAAGGCACTCATCGTCAGCCTTGCGGCGGACGCCGATCCGGAGTTCGTGATCCCTGCAGCCGGTCTCTTGCCGGCTCTGAAGAGCAACTCGGGTGAGATCGGTCTCTACACGAGCGGCGACTTCGGTGACCCCGGCGCCATCGCCGACTACGTGGAATGGGGATCGACCGGGCACGTCCGCTCGACGGTTGCGATCGAAGCCGGACTCTGGCCGGAGGATCAGGCGATTGTCACCGACGAATCCTCCACCGGGCTCACCGCCGGTGATCGCTCGGAGCCGGGTCCTCAGGGCTGGACCGTGAGCGGCGGCTAGAGGCCGCCGCCCGGTGGTGAGTACTCGGTACTGAGTACACCAGAATGCGCAGCATTCGGATCACGCCAATGCCACCAACTCCAGCATCGACTCGTCGTAGTAGGCCTGGTCTCCATCGGGCATCAGGATGACCCTGTCTGGTTCCAGCGCCGCAACGAAGTCGGTGTCGTGGCTGACCAGAACGAGCGTTCCCTCGTACTGTCTGAGGGCTTCCAGGAGCGCTTGCTTCGCCTGAGGATCGAGGTTGTTCGTTGGCTCGTCGAGAAGCAGCACGTTGTGACCGGTGACGACCAGTCGCGCCAATGCCAGCTTCGTCTTCTCGCCGCCGGACAGGGTCCCGGCATCCTGGTCCACCTTGTCGGCAAGGAGAAAGTGACCGAGAACGGATCGCAGATCGCGATCCGGAAGCCGACTGGCTCCCCGCATGATGTCGAGAACTGCGACGCCCGCGGTGATGTCTTCGTGTTCCTGCGCGTAGTAGCCCGGTGCCGCTCGATAGCCGGTTTCGACGGTTCCGAGGTCCGCCTCCTCGACGCCGGCGAGGATCTTCAGGAGGGTTGTCTTACCTGCGCCGTTGAGGCCCATGATGATGATCCGTTCCCGGCGGTCAATGTCGACGTCGATGTCGACGAACACCACGTTGTGTCCGTACGCCTTGGCGAGTCCCTCCGCCTTCAGCGGCGTACGTCCGGAGGAGACCGGTTGGGGGAATCGCAGAGCGACTCGCCTCCGCTTGCGCTCCACGATGACGAGATCGTCCTGCATCCTGCGAACTCGTGTCTCCCACGTGCGGGCCCGACGAGCCATCTTCTCGGAGGAGCCTTTGAAGCGTCGGATACCGTCCTCGAGGCGTGCGATCTTCACCTCCTGTTGGCGCCGCTCGCGAAGACGCTGGACTCTCCTCTGCTCACGCTCTTCGAGGTAGTAGGAGTAGTTGCCTCGGAACGGTTCGATACGACCACCCTCGACCGCCAGCACCGACGTGATCGACTCGTCGAGCAGCGGCAGATCGTGTGACACGATCAGGAGTCCACCCTCGTAGTCGGAGAGGAACGCCACCAGCCAGGCCTTGGCGTCCATGTCGAGATGGTTCGTCGGCTCGTCGAGGAGCAGTGTCGTGGTCTCTCCGAAAAGGATGCGCGCAAGTTCGACCCGCCGTCGCTGCCCGCCGGACATCGTGGCCACCGATTGGTCGAGGTCGTCCGCTGCGATGCCGAGAGCGGAAGCGAACCGCTTGGCCTCCGCTTTCGCTACGTATCCGCCTCGTGCCGTGAACTCGTCGTCGAGTCGGCCGAATCGACGGATCAGTCGATCTCGTTCGGCGCCCTCGACATCCTCCATCCGCCGGCGGGTGACCTCCATCTGTCGTTCGATCGTTCCGATGTCGCGGGCCATGAGCACGCGCTCGAGAGCGGTAGCGTCGGGATCGTCGAGATCCTCGAGCGCCGCCTCCTGTGAGAGATACCCGATGGTGCCGCTACGCACGATTGAGCCCTCAGCCGGCTCATGCAATCCGGCGAGGGTGCGCATGAGAGTTGTCTTGCCGGCGCCGTTTGGACCCACGAAACCGATCCTGTCCCCGGCCTGCACGGAGAAGGACACGTCGGAGACCAGGCGCCGCGCGCCGGCGTCAACAGCGAGGTCACGAACAAGGATCACACGAGAACAGTACTGAGTACTCGGAAGATCGGCGGATGGGTGGGGATCTGCGAACTGTGGGTTGTCAAGGCACCTATACACCTCTGCGAGCCCAGGGTTCGCAGAGCACCTGGAAATCGATCCGGGCATCTATCCGCGCGTGTTCTCAGACCGACAACCGACAACCGACAACCGACAACCGACTACCGACTACCGACTACCGAGTCGGCGGCGAAGGCCGAAACAAAGGCGAGGATCTCGTCGGCCGGGATCGGGCGGGATATCAGGAACCCCTGGATTCGGCTGCATCCGAGTTCGCCGAGGAAACGCAACTGCTCTTCGCTCTCGACACCCTCGGCGATCACATCGAGTCGGAGTGTTCGAGCAAGTCCGATGATCGCCGAAGACACCGCGATACCGTCCCGGTTGGTGAGACCGTCCGCAATGAATGACTGGTCGATCTTCAGCGTGTCGATCGGAAGCTGAGTCAGGTAGCCGAGCGATGAGTACCCCGTTCCGAAATCGTCGATGCTCACCGTGACGCCAAGATCCCGGAGCCGCTCGAGCGCACGCCGGGTTTCCTCTAGATCGGTGAGGAGGGTCCCTTCCGTCAGTTCGACGTCGAGGAACCGGGGGTTGAGTCGTGCCGCGGCGAGTGACGCAACGACCGTCTCAACGACATTCCCGGCGCGGAACTGGCGTGATGACAGATTCACGGATATCCGCATCGGCGGAAGCCCGTCGTCGAGCCAGGATCGCATCTCCAGGCAGGCATGGTCGAGCACCCACTGCCCGAGGGGAACGATGAGATCCGTCTCCTCGGCCAAGCGGATGAACTTCTCTGTTGGGATCTGTCCGAATTCGGGATGATCCCAACGGACCAGCGCTTCAACGCCGATGACCATCTGCCGCTCGACATCGACCTTCGGCTGATAGTGCAGATACAGTCCCTCGTCGGCATCGATCGCCTTGCGAAGCCCGTCGAGGAGCGTGAGCCGCTGGATGGTGCGTTCACGGAGTTCGCTCGTGTAGAACTCATACGTGTTGCGACCGGCGTCCTTTGCGCTGTACATCGCAATATCGGCTCCCTTGAGGAGCTCCTCGGTCGTCTCACCATCGAGGGGGTACGCAGCGATCCCCATGGAAGAGGTGATCACGATGTCCTCACCACCGACGCGATAGGGGATGGCGAGCCTCCTCAAGATCTTCGTCGCGACCTGTCCTGCGTCCTCAACCCGCTGCCCTCCTTCGAGGATCACCGTGAACTCATCCCCTCCGAGACGGGCCACCGTGTCGGACTCGCGAACGCACCCGACGATCCGTTCCGCCGCCTGGCGAAGGAGCGCATCGCCGACCGCGTGACCCAGGCGATCGTTCACTTCCTTGAAACCGTCGAGATCAAGGAACATCAGGGCAACGACCGAACCGTCCCTGCGAGCGCGTGAGACAGCGCTCTCGAGCCGATCCGAGAAGAGGGTCCGGTTGATGAGGCCCGTCAACGAGTCGTAGCGGGCGAGATAGTTGAGGCGCTGCTGATCGAGTTCCCGCTCAGAGCGGTGGGCTTCACTGCTCTCCGTCCACGACCTCTGGAGACTTCGCACCGCCGGTCGGAAGAGGAACAGACCTTCGAGTACGAGCAGAGCAAGCGTCGCCACAAGCAGGAAGTACTCGGTCTGCTCCAGTGCAACGACCTGCTCCCCCGACGTGCGTAGATACGAGGCCACAACCCGTTGCAGCGCGAGCCCATAAGCGGCCGACGCGGCCGTCACCGCTTCGACCTCGACCGACGCGGGGATCCCTCCGACATCGACTGCACGCTTCACGCGATCCGCCGTTGAGAGGAAGGCGTCGAGAGCGACGTGAGCCTCGATGAGGAAGCTCTCGGTATCGGTGTTGGTCATGGCCGGAACACCGAGCTCTGGATCCCCTTCGACGAACGCACCGTGCACACGTGAGATCTCCTCGACGGTCTCCGCGAACTCTGTGTTGAGAGATTGAGCGAGCCCGTCGACGGCCAGACTCGACAACTCGGCCACGCGTGCTGCGAGGTAGCCCTGTCTGAGCCCGTACTCGAGCACCGTGGCGTCCCTTGCCTTTGCGCTGAGGGCTCGGTGGGTGACGAACGTCGACAGCACGGCCAGCATCCCGATCAGCACGAGCGCGAGGACGTATCGTCCGATGGGCCGTTCCGGCAAGCGTGCCGGTCCGTCAATGTCTGAGTTCGACGCGGCGCGCCCCCGCAACCACGATCCGGGTCTTGGCATGATCTCCGATCCGTTCTCGTACGTATCGGCAGGAATCGACCGAGGTTGAATCCCTCCGGTTACGATGAGACAACTCAACAAGGAGCGGACATGACCTTCTGGCAGCTTTTCTTCGTTCTGATGATCTTCATACCCCTCATCATGCTGTGGGTCTTCACGCTCGTCGATCTCTTCCAACGAGAAGATCTCACCGGGATCGCGAAGGCGTTGTGGGCGGTAGCGATCGTGCTCCTCCCCCTCATCGGCATGCTGGTGTACTTCCTCCTCCGCGAACCACAGACACAGGCAGCCGGCGAACGCCCGGCCGATGATCGGCCGGCATCGGCTCCGGTGACGGTATCCGATCCGGGTGTTTCGACACCCGGTGCCGCAGACGTCGCCGACCAACTCGAACGACTCGCCGACCTTCGTGACAAGTCGATCCTCACCGACGAAGAGTTCCAGCGGGAGAAGGACAAACTCCTCGGGTCCGACTCGGCATGAGCGACACCGGGCAGATCGTCGCCGTCGCAATCGTTCTGATTCCGCTGGCTGTGATCTGGGCGTTGGTGTTGTTCCACATCATCGTCAGGCGCAGCGATCTCTCGATCGGTTGGAAGGGCATCTGGTCCGCGGCCGTGATCGTCATCCCCTACATCGGAGTGCTCATCTACGCCTTCGTACGCCCACCCGCTCCGGTGAAGGGATTGCGTGACACCGACCCGACTGCGACGCGGAGAGCGATCGACGAGATACACCGTCTCGAAGCGAACCACGAGTCCGGCTCGATCACCGACAGGGAGTTCGCCGCCGAGAAGTCCGCCATCTTCGGGCTCGCGCAGCCGTAGTCGTACCGAGTACTCAATACGCAGTACTCATTACCGAGCCTCTTGAGGCTCTGTGCCCGGGGAGGGACTTGAACCCCCACGCCCCGAAGGACAGCGGTGTTTAAGACCGCCGCGTCTACCGATTACGCCACCCGGGCCAAGGAGCGTGTCGAGCGCGACTTGCTCACTATCCATATCGAGCGTAGCGGGCATGCCGCGGGTGTCCCAGATGGCATGGCACGCGACCTTGAGTAGCATCTGATCGCCGATCGACAACATGGAGGCTCACGCAGTGAAGGTGTTCCCACCGGACAAGATTCGGAACGTAGCTCTCGTCGGACACTCTGGCGCCGGGAAGACCACGCTCGCCGAGGCGCTCCTCTACCGCGCAGGGACGATCCAACGCCTCGGGACGATCGAGGACGGCACCACAGTGACCGACTTCGATCCCGAGGAGCACGCTCGTGGAATGTCGCTCTCTCTCGCCCTTGCACCGTTCGAGTGGAAGGGCTTCAAGATCAACCTGATCGATACCCCCGGCTACGCGGACTTCGTCGGCGACGTCCACGCCGCACTGCGCGTCTCTGATCTCGCCATCTTCGTCGTGTCCGCGGTCGACGGCGTCGAAGTTCAGACCGAGTACGCCTGGAGTGTCGCCGATACCCTCCGTGTGCCCCGCATGGTGTTCATCAACAAACTCGACAAGGAACGGGCATCGTTCGACCGGACCCTCGAACACCTTCGTGATCGATTCGGTGCAGGCATCGCCCCCATCGAACTCCCGATCGGTGAACACGACGCCTTCCACGGCGTCGCCGACCTCTTCCGTGACAAGGCCTACATCTACGACTCGGGCCAGGCAGAAGAGGTGGAGATCCCGGAAGAGATGTCGAGTCGCGAACACGAGATCCACGACAACCTCGTCGAAGGCATCGTTGTAGCCGATGACGAGATGCTCGAGCGATACCTCGACGGTGACATTCCTTCCGTACCCGAACTCGAGCACACGATGGCGAAGGGGATCGCCGAAGCAACCGTGTTCCCGGTTGTGTGTGGTTCCGCCACCGGGCCAATCGCCGTCGATCGGCTCGCCGATTTCATCACCGAACTCGGCCCGGCACCCACAGATCGTCCCCCGATGGTGGTCAAGGCCGGCGACCAGACCGTCGAAGTCGTCTCCGATGTGTCGGGTGATCCCCTGGCGTTCGTGTTCAAGACGATCGCCGACCCGTACGTCGGACAGATCTCGCTGATGCGGGTCCGATCGGGCACACTCAAGCCCGAGACGACGCTCTCGAACAGCCGCTCCGGATCGGATGAGAAGCTGGCGAAGATCGCAACGATGATCGGCAAGGAGACCGAACTCGTGGCATCTGCCCCTGCGGGAGACATCGTCGCCGTCGCCAAGTTGTCCGACACGGATACCGGTGACACACTCGCTCCCAAGAACAAGCCGGTCACGCTTCCTCCCGTCGACCGACCCGAACCCGTTCTCTCCACGGCGGTGACGGCGAAGACCCAGGCTGACGAGGACAAACTGGCGAACGCCCTTCGCCGCATCCTTGCCGAGGATCCGGCTCTCCTACTCGAACGCAACAGCGAAACGAAGCAGACACTGCTGTGGGGCATGGGCGAGACCCACCTCACGATCACCCTCGAGCGTTTGCAGCGCAAGTTCGGCGTCGCCGTTGAGACCACGAAGGCGAAGGTGCCCTACCGCGAGACGATCTCGCGCTCGGCACAGGCTGAAGGGAAATACAAGAAGCAGACCGGCGGGCACGGGCAGTACGGCGTTTGTTTCCTTCGAGTCAGTCCGCTACCGGGTGGTACCGGGTTCGAGTTCGTCGACGAGATCAAAGGGGGATCCATCCCACGTCAGTTCATCCCGGCGGTCGAGAAAGGCGTGAGGGAGACCATGGCAGACGGAGGGACTCGCGGTTTTCCCGTAGTCGACGTCCAGGTTGCCGTCTACGACGGGAAGTACCACTCGGTCGACTCGTCGGAGATGAGCTTCAAGATGGCCGGACGCCTCGGATTCAAGAGCGCCATGGAGCAGGCAGGGCCTGTCATGCTCGAGCCGATTTCCCGACTGAAAGTCACGGTTCCCGCCGACTACCAGGGCGACGTGATGGGTGACCTGTCGTCGCGCCGTGGCCAGTTGCAGGGAACCGAAGCGGCAGCCGGTGGGCGACAGCTGATCACAGCGCTGGTGCCGACATCGGAGATCATGAACTACGCGATCGATCTGCGCTCCTTGACCCAGGGGTGGGGTCAGTTCAGCGCCGCCCACGACCACTACCAGGAGATGCCGTCACACATGGCGGACCAGGTAGTGAAGGAACTCGAAGAAGAAAGCAGCAAGTAGCAAGACGGAAGCACGGGCTACCGGCTACGGAGCACTGTCAGCGCCAGGCCGTCGAGGAGGTCGTGTTCGCTCACCGTCACTTGGTCGGCGGCAATCGCCGTCAGGGCTCCTTCGGCGAGGATCGCTCCTGCGAGGATCACCGGGGCGCGTTTGGGATCGAGAGATGGGAATTCGGTCGTCGTCTCGTCCACGCTCAGAACTGCGATCCTATCGATCAGGCCGCGAATCACGGCGATGGTCAGGATCGACCCGTGCACACGGTCCCGATCGTATGCGAGGAGGTCGAGGGCGATCGCCGCGAGACTGGTGAACGAACCGGCGACACCGACGGCTCGCTCGGGAGATCCGGGGAGCGACGGTGCCTGGAATGCCTCCGCAGCGGCGGCACGGGCCTCCTTCAGTTCCGTTTCCGAAGCCGGTCGGGATGGGAGCGATCGTTCCGTGAGACGGACCGAACCGATGTCGACGCTCGTCGCGTGAGTCGCCGTCCCGTTCCCGTACACGAACTCGGTCGATCCTCCTCCGATGTCGATCACGACCGTCGCCATTCGTGTGCCCATCGAAGCCGTGGCGCCAAGGTACGAAAGCTCAGCTTCCTCTGTTCCGGAGATGACCTCAGGAGCTACTCCCAGGACTCGAGCGGCGCGTTCCATGAACTCGGTTCCATCCCCGGCGTCGCGCGTCGCCGACGTTGCCACGGCTCGACGACGCCCCACGCCGAGACGATCCATGATCGCTCCGTAGTGTCCGAGAACGTCCAACGTCGCCACAACGCGTTCTTCGTCGAACCCCCCCGTCCGATCCACTCCGGCTCCAAGCGCCGTGACCTCGACCTCGCGGTGCAGTTCTCTCCGACCGTCGGTGACCAGGAGACGCATGGAGTTGGTTCCGATATCGACAACACCGACGATCATCGCGGCTCGATCCAGTCCGGGTTCTTGACGGAGGTTCCGTCCTCGGCGGCGACAACACAGACGGCTTCACAGTCGAGTGGTTCGATCTGCGCCGCGGTCCACTCACCGACCGGGTTGTCATTGCCGGCGGCCGTGTCCGCGTAGTGGGCATGGAGACACTTGACGCCCGAACCGGTACCACCGACGCCACCCGTCGGCCGGTGCCCTTCGAATCCGGCCGGAATCATCGCATCCCGGGACTTCCGATACCGCTCTGCAGCAGCGGCGTAGCGGTCGGAGAAGATGGGATCGCCGGCGATCATCAGTTCGGCACGGCGAACCCCTCCCCCGGCCTCGACCCTTCCTATGCGTTTGCCGGCGAGCGGGCAGGTCAGCCAGTAGAGAGTCGGAAACGGTGTGTCGTCGTCGAGGAGTGGAGGCACTGTGATGACGATCGGGAGACCCAGATGACAGCGAGCAGCGACGTCGATCACGGAGCGGGGAGGACGGCCGATCTGCACTTGAACGACGCTGCGGTCATCCATCGGGGTTGATGTCGTTCCCCGTGATGAAATCCCATACGCGCTGCCACCAGGGACGCTCGTCGGACCGCACAACCGGGTCGGGCAACGCCTCGGCGACCGGCGTCTCCCTCGGAGTCACGACGACGTAGGCGACCTCACCGGGTCGCACCAGGCCGTACTGTTCACGAGCGATGCGTTCGATCTCGGCATCCGTACCGAGCATCTCGATGTCTTCGCTCAACACCTGGTTCTCGCGTTGAAGAGCCGTGAGCTGATCCTGGGTGCGCTCGATCTGACGTTGCTGGGACACGAGCTGGCGGAACGGGAGAATTCCAGAGACCGTGAGCGCGAGCGCTCCAAGCAACAACACAGCCAGCACCCATCCCCAGCGTTGCTTCCTGGATGGTGGGGTCTCCGTGGTGCGTTCGAGCGTCTCCGTCATCAGCTCACCTTGAACGGTGCCCATCCGGCGAACCGGGCGTCGTCCTGGAGGTCGGTTTCGATCCGGAGAAGCTCGTTGTACTTCGCCGTCCGCTCTGCGCGCGCCGGAGCACCGGTCTTGATCTGCCCGGCGTTGGTCGCGACGGCCAGATGAGCGATGTACGGATCCTCCGTCTCACCCGAACGGTGGCTCACCATGCGACCGTAGCCGTTGAGCGCCGCGGTGCTCATCGTGTGGAGCGTCTCGGAGAGGGATCCGATCTGGTTGACCTTGATCAGGATCGCATTCGCCGCGTCCAGGTCGATCGACTTGATGAGGAACTCTTCGTTGGTGACGAGCAGATCATCTCCGACGAGTTGGATCCGGTTGCCGAGGCGCTTGTTGAGAAGAACCCAACCGTCCCAGTCGGCTTCGTCGAGACCGTCCTCGATCGAAATGATCGGATAGTCGTCCACGAGTCCGGCAAGATGCTCGATCATCTCCTCCGAGGTGAGGTTCGAGCCTGAGAGCTGATAGCGGCCGGCGTGGTAGATCTCACTCGCCGCGACGTCGAGAGCGATTGAGATCTCCTCGCCGGGCTTGTAACCGGCAGCCTCGATGGCCTCGACGATGATGTCGAGCACGGCACGGTCGTCGGGGAGGTCCGGGGCGAAACCGCCCTCGTCGCCAACGTTCGTCGTAAGCCCGCGCCCGGCAAGCACCTTCTTGAGAGCGTGGTACGTCTCGACACCGGCTCGCATCGCCTCCCGGTACGACGGCAGACCACCGGGAACCAGCATGAACTCTTGAATGTCGACCGAGTTCGCAGCATGCGCACCTCCGTTGAGGACGTTGAAGCACGGCGTCGGCAAGAGGCGACCGTCGGTCCCCCCGAGATAGCGGTAGAGCGGCAGTCCGACGGCCTCTGCAGCGGCGCGTGAGACGGCAAGCGATACTGCAAGGATCGCGTTCGCGCCGAGGTTCGCCTTGTTCGGCGTGCCATCGAGATCGAGCATGATCTGATCGACGCGCTCCTGACGAGTGGCGTCGATGCCGAAGAGAGCGAGAGCGATCCGCTCGTTCACGTTCTCGACGGCCTGCAGAACTCCCTTGCCGCCGTAGCGGTCGCCACCGTCTCGAAGCTCGACGGCTTCCGCTGCGCCGGTCGAGGCTCCGGACGGAACGATCGCCCAGCCGGTGGCACCGCCCGACAACGTCACCTCCGCTTCGACGGTCGGATTTCCTCGCGAATCGAGGACTTCGCGCGCTGTAACGGTCTCGATGAGGGTCATGGATCGTTCCTTTCGGGATTGAGAGTAAACGAGGATTCGGTATCGGTCGTGGATAGTTCGACCTTCGACATCTCCCAGAGGCGGTCAAGACCGGCGAGATCGAGGTCGCGAAGTCGCTGCCCGGCCTCGGCAGCGAGCCCCTCCACGATCCGGAACCGGGCCGTGAAGGTGTCACTGGCCCGGGAGAGCGCGATCTCAGGATCGACATCGAGATGTCTGGCGAGGTTGACGACGGCGAAGAGAAGGTCGCCGAGTTCGGCCGTCGCGAGATCGCGGTCGTTCCTCACCTCGCGAAGTTCCTCGAGTTCCTCGGCCACCTTGGCGAACACGGGTTCGTCACCCGGCCAATCGAATCCCACCGACGCGACACGCCGCTGGATCTTGTCGGCCCGGGCGATCCCCGGCAGGGCTGCAGGTACGTCGTCCATGAGGGACTCCCGCCCCTTCTCCTCGTTCTTCAACTCCTCCCAGTTCGCAAGGACCTCACCCACCTCAGTGGCGATGACGTCTCCGAACACGTGCGGATGGCGATCGACGATCTTGCGCCGGATCCCTTCGGCCACCTCATCAACGTCGAAGGCGCCGGCCTCGGCGGCAAGACCCGCGTGGAAGACGATCTGAAGAAGCAGATCGCCGAGTTCTTCTTCGAGGAGCAGATAGTCGCCGACATCAACGTCACCGGCCGGGGCGTCGGCCGGCAACGTGCTGATCGCGTCGACGGTCTCGTACGTCTCCTCGATGAGATGGCTGACGAGTGTGTGGTGTGTCTGTTTCGCGTCCCACGGGCACTCTCTTCGCAGAATCCGATTCGTGGCGACGAGTCCGAGCCAGCCGACATCGGCGGCCGGGACGAAGAGCGTCGACCGGGGACCCGTATCGGCTCTCGGCAGGTCGGCGATGGTCATCTCCGTGACCGTCGAATCATCGTCACCGACGCGATCGAGCATGGTCACGGTGAACGAGTCCGGCAGGACCCGTCCGAGAGCCAGAGCGACGTCCCCCGCGATGAGTGGAACGTCGATCTGGGTGATCAACGAGGGGAGATGCAGCGGCAAGGGATCGGGGAGTGCTCGTGCGTCGAGGATCTGAAGTCCGTCGGCGATCGGATCGATACCGACGGATACGCAGGCAAGATCGATGAACGACTCCCCGGGGACAACGACACAGGGGATCTCCTCGCGTGATGCCGCCTCCACGAGTCGCGTGGCAGCCCGTTCCCCGACGATCGCGCTGCCCGGGACGGCATAGACGACGGGGCCGGTTCGCGCCGCGGTGATGACGCGGTCAACAATGGCGTCATAGACGCCGTCGAAGTCGTGGGCGGCGTCGTACAGGTCATCGCACGAGACAAGCGGTCGCATGTCCGCCAGTTCCGATGCGCCCGGGTGCTCCCGGGTCCGCACGATCAACGTCGTTGCCGGATCGATCAAAAGGTCAAGATCGGTCCGTCGGAGACGGTCGAGTCCGGCAGGACCCAACCCGATGATCGAGATTCGGCCCGTCATCCAGCCGGTGGAGGCAGGATGCCGTGCGAATCGTGCGTCCATGACCCGATCTGCGAGCTCACTTCGATGTCGGCAGAGCCGATCGAATCGTTGACCCACCCGATCCAGAGATCGCCGACAACACTGGAAGGGAGATACGCGATCGGGTCGGCGAGGAACGCATCGAGCGTCTCGGGACCGGATCGCTCGTCGACGACGATGATGTGCCAGCCGAATTCCGACGGTACGGGGTCCGTGAGTTCTCCGAGCGGTGCAACGGCGGACGCTGCGGAGAACTCAGCGACGAACGCACTCACCGGGGAGGGGCATGGGAGTTGGCCGCCCGGACTGGACGTGTCGAGCGAGACCTCGCCGGCGACCGCGGCGAAGTCCTCGCCGCCATCGATGCGTGCCTTCGCCGTTCGGGCCTCATCCTCCGTCCCGGTCAGAATGTGACGGACGCAGACCTCGACCAGCATCAGCGGCTGGTTCTCGTAGACAGAGGTGAGATAGTCGACATCGGCGACGAGCAACGGGGCGACCTCTTCCCGAATGATGAACTGCTCGGCTACGGCCTCGACCGTCGCGTCGGTTCGACCGGGAGTATTCGCAACGTTGGTGAAGATCTCGGCCTCCTCGGGAGTCGGATCCGCGATCTTCGCCGCGATGGCATCAGGATCGTCGAGACCGACCAGGCCGAAATCCTGATATGCAGCGTTCTTCTGCGCTTCGAGGTAGATCAGATTGGTGAGGTCGGACCGATAGTCGTCCGCGTTGCGATTGGAGTTCTCCGTGGAACTCGTCCTCAAGACCACCACCGAGGCGTCGTCGATCGTTGCGTCGTCGATGGTTGCGACGATGGACGAGCCGGAACAGGAAGCAACGATAGTCGCGGCGGCCGCGGTCAGGAGCAGGGTTCTCGTGGAAAGGCGCATGTGTGCATCCGGGTCGGGTCAGCGCAGTCTACGGGCACGGCGCCGTCATCGGTTCAAGCCGGACGAAGCACGCTCCGCAAGCACCAACCCGCCGGCGATACCCGAACGATCGCCGAGTTCCGGCGCCACGAGGAAGCCTGCCGCACCGTCACCGAGAGCAGGTGCATCGACATAGCCGCCGAGTGACTCGACCATCTGTCTTCGAGTGGCATCGAGCAGTCCGGGAATGTGCATCACTCCACCGCCGAGAATGATCCGCTCCGGAGAAACCGTGAGCACGAGGTTCGCCATCGCGTAGCCGAGGGCGTGGGCCTCGAACGCGACGGCCTGGTCCAGATCCTCTCCGAGGTCCTCGACCGGCCGACCCCACCGTTCGGCCAGAGCCGGACCCGCTGCGAGACCTTCGAGGCAGTCCCCGTGGAATGAGCATCGTCCCGGGAACGGATCCTCGGGGTGACGCGGGATCCTGAGATGGCCGATCTCGGGATGAATGAGACCGTGCATGGGTCTCCCATCGATCACCCCTCCGCCGCCGATACCGGTTCCGACGGTGACGTACAGGAAGGTCCCGAGGCCGCGTCCGGCTCCCCACCGTCCCTCGCCGAGAGCGGCCCCGTTGACGTCCGTATCGAACCCGATGGGGAGGCCGAAGGCTTCTTGGAACGGTGCAACGATCTCGGCCCCGGACCATCCCGGCTTGGGAGTCGCCCGGACCGAGCCGTACGTTGCCGAGGAGCGATCCAGATCGAGCGGGCCGAACATGGCCACGCCGATGGCATCGAGCGGCCCGTGTCGAGAAAGGAATGAGATCGCGCGGCTGAGCGTCTCCTCGGGCGTCGTCGTAGGAATCGTGGCCACAGCCTGAAGATCGTCTGGGGAACTCCCGATGGCGCACACGAACTTGGTGCCACCACCCTCGATACTGCCGTGGATCGCCATGCGCGGACAGTAGTCGGTATCCGGTATCCGGTATCCGGTGAAGGTTTCCTCTTGCTGGCTGCCTGGCGATTGGGGACTGGCGACTGGGGACTCGACTACTCAATTCTCGGTGGGTCTGGACCTGCTCGTGTCCGCATCAGGTGTCGTCTCAGCGGCGGGCTGTCGGGGTCGATGTGGAATCCCTGCTGGTGGATCGCAACGTGGTGGTGGAACCAGCACAGGGTCGTGAGATTCTCCGGGTCGTGGGAACCGCCGTTTGAACGCAGCCTGATGTGATGCGGCTCAAGCCGATACCGAGACGTGCAGCCCGCAATGGTGCAGCCGCCGTCACGGGCCGCCACAAGACGCCGGACGGCGGGCGGGATCGCCCTCGCGGCCTGCGAGATGACCACGGGTGTGCCCTTCTCCAACCCGATGATTTGCGCACTGCCGGTACACAGCAGCTCATCAAGCGTGTTCGGACCGACCCTCGGCCCGTACTCAACCTCGCAACCCATCTCACCGCCGGTACCGTTCGCCCGGTCGAGGTCCACGAAGATCGACACCGAAGAATCCGACGACCCTTCGATGTCGCCGTTGCGGTCGAGGGAGTCCATCGCCAGTGCGACCAGCGCGTCGGCCTGACGCTGACCACGAGTGAACGCTTCGCCGCCGGGCAAGGCACGCAACTCGTCCGCGCGTGCATACAGCGCCTGCTCGAAGATGCGGATCCCGATACCGGGCAGCTGGGCAGATATACGCCCCGACGAACCGTCGAGCGTCGGCTGAACCGACACGAAACGCTCCACGAACACGTCGCGCTCATCGCGACGGCTGATACGACGCTGACGGCACGTCAACCGCCCCACCCCGGCGAGATCCAACGACTCGGAATGCTTCAACGTCGCCTCGTCCGCACCCGCTTTGGCAAGACGCATGGTCGCAACCGCCCGGTCGAAGCTGATATGGCCCTCAGCCAGATGAAAGTTGATTGGGCGATGCTTCGCCAACCGTCGGGCTGCAAACACCAGATCCGACGCCGTCGAGCGGCCGAGATCGAGACGGGCCGCCACCCACTCCGCACTGGAACGACACCCGGTCGACGCGGCGATGTTGACCTTGTCCAACTCGTTGACCAGCACCAACTGACGGCACCTCATCTCAGAGACCTTCTCCTCCAACTCGAGGAGCTCTACCTCCATCTCAGACACGGAACGGGTTTGCCAGAACATACGGACAACGTATCAACCCACTGTGACAGAAAACCGCGTAAACCGATCATCCCCGGAGAAACCTTGGGAGATCCCCTGCTCGCCGTAGTCGGTAGTCGGTAGTCGGTAGTCGGTAGTCGGTAGTCGGTAGTCGGCGAAGAGTCCCTCCGCGACTCCGCGACTCCGCCACTCCGCGACTCCGCTACTCCGCTACTCCGCCGGCCACATCGTCTGCAGGAACTGGAGCAACACCTTCGCCACGTCGCTCTTCGGGGCCGGGATGAACAGCGTCGATCCGCGCAGGACCGCACGATGCTGGAGACGCTCGAGACGCACCTCCTGTGACGGTCGTAGATCGACTTTCGAAATCCGGACTTCGGCGCGCACCTGAACGATCTCGTCGAGGCCCACGCGCAAAGCCTCTACCCGGAGACGGGCGACGGAGATCAGCTCTTCGGCCTCAACCGGCAGCGACCCAAAACGGTCTTCCCACTCTGCGACCACGTCGTCGACGTCGTCCTCAGTCGTGGCTGCGGCGAGACGGCGATACGCCTCGAGGCGCCCGTCGGCATCGGGAACGTACGCATCGGTGAGCCGGGCGTCGAGCGGCAGATCGATTCTGACCTCGTGCTCCTCTTCTCGTTCGATCGGCTCACCCTTCAGCTCCTGAACGGCCTCCGCAACGAGCTCCGTGTAGAGGTCGAATCCGACGGCCGCGATCTGGCCAGACTGGGTCTCGGAGAGGATGCTTCCTGCTCCGCGAATCTCGAGATCCCGCATTGCCAACTCGAATCCCGACCCGAGGTCGGAGAACTCGCCGATGGCCTCGAGGCGGCGATAGGCGTTCTCCCCGATCCTCTCCTCCGGCGGGTGGAACAAGTAGGCGTATGCCCGTTGGCTAGATCGCCCGACCCTGCCGCGCAACTGATAGAGCTGAGCCAGACCGAGCCGGTCGGCCCGCTCGACGATCAGCGTGTTCACCTGGGGAAGATCGAGACCGGACTCGATGATCGTTGTCGCTACCAGGACGTCATAATCACGGTTCCAGAAGTCGTACATGACCTGCTCGAGTTGGCCTTCGCTCATCCGTCCGTGAGCGACGGCGTACCGGGCGTCCGGGACGAGATCGCGAAGCCGAGCGACGGCATGGTCGATCGACTGAATCCGGTTGTGAACGTAGAACACCTGGCCTTCCCGGAGCATCTCCCGTCGGATCGCGGCAGACACGGCCTGCTCGTCGTTGGGACCGACATAGGTCAAGATCGGGTGCCGATCCTCAGGAGCGGTCCGGATCTTGCTGACCTCCCGGATTCCGGTGAGCGCCATCTCAAGCGTTCTCGGGATCGGGGTCGCAGTGAGAGTGAGTACGTCGACCGAGGCCCGCAGCGCCTTCAATTTGTCTTTCGCAGAAACACCGAAACGTTGCTCCTCGTCGACGACCAAGAGGCCTAGATCGTTGAACTCCACGTCGGTCGAGAGCAATCGGTGGGTGCCGACGACAGCATCGACCGACCCGTCGGCGATGCCTGCGACGACCTTGCGCTGCTGCGGCGGTGTGAGGAACCGACTCAACACCTCCACCCGGATCGGGAACGGAGCGAAACGCTCCTCGAGCGTCACGAAGTGCTGCTGGGCCAGCAGAGTGGTCGGGACGAGAATGGCCGCCTGCTTCCCATCCTGAACAGCCTTGAACATCGCACGCAGCGCGACTTCGGTCTTCCCGAACCCAACATCGCCGAAGACGAGCCGATCCATCGGGGCGTCGAGCTCCATGTCCCGTTTCACATCGGCGATCGCCGTCAGCTGATCGGGCGTCTCCTCGTATGGGAACGCCGCCTCGAACTCCCCCTGCCAGGGTGTGTCCGGGTCGAAGGCGTGACCGGCGGCCGCGGCCCTCGTTCGGTGGAGCTCGACAACGGCCTCAGCGACGACGGCTATCTCCCTGCGGACCCGCTTGCGCGTCTGCGACCAGTCGGTCCCGCCCAATCGAGACAGTCGAGGAGTTTCGCCGCCGGTGTAGCGACGAATCGCGGCCAGCTGATCAGTGGGCACGTACAACCGGTCTCCCGCGGCATACTCGACGAGCAAGTAGTCCCGTGCTGCTCCCGCGATGTCGCGATGCACGAGACCCTCGAACCGACCGAGTCCGTGATGGTGGTGGACAACGAAATCACCCGGGTTCAGATCCCGATAGGCCTCGTCGGCTCGATCGCCCCTTCCCCGGCGGGCAGTCCGATGCGCACGGCGGCGCCCGGCGATCTCCCTCTCCCCGACGACGGCGACTCGCATGGATGGGAAGACGAAACCGAGGTGAATGCCGGTGGGCAGGACGGACGACTCGATGGAGATCAACTGATCGACAACGGTGAGTCCTGCTCCCGATTCCGCAAGGAGTCCGGACACGCGCTCCGCGGCTGAGGCGCCGTCCATGGCGATGATCACGTCGATCCCGCGACCGGCCCACTCCGTGATCGAAGATGCGACCGATTGAGGATCACCGACCGTCGCGCCGAATCCCCGCATCTCGTAGCCGTCGTCCCCCGGCGATGCCGGTGCGGGTGGTGCCTCGAGAACGTCGACATCGGGGCCGGGGCTGAGCGAGAGGTAGAGGGGTGGATGCGCCGCCGGCGCCGGTCCGTTCTTGCCCCACGTGCCGGAGAGCGCAACGGCGAGGTCCGTCTCCTCCCCGATCAGATCACGGCATCGATCCTTCGCCCGGACGGGATCGAACAGCACGACGATCGCATCGGTCTCGTCGATGATCGTCCTCGGCGACGCAAGCCAGGGCAGCCACGACTCGATGCCCTGGAACCGGATTCCTTCCGAGATGCGCTCCCAGGTTGATGCCCCCCATGGCGCCTCCACGAGGAGTTGAGCGGCACGAACTCGCATCTCGTCCGAGATGAGCACCTCGCCGGTGGGGAACACGTCGACCCCGTCGACCGTGCCTTCGGACCGTTGTGTTGATACGACAAACGGCCGGATCTCTTCGACGGTATCTCCCCAGAAGTCGATTCGAACGGGCTGCGGCGCTTGGGGTGAGAAGACGTCGACGATGCCTCCCCGTACGGCGAACTCTCCCCGGCTCTCGACCCGATCTGTCCGTCGATATCCGAGAGCGGCCAGGCGGCGGACGAGGTCATCGAACGGGCTGTCCGTGCCGGCCACGAGATGGATCGGCTCGGCGGGCGTGGGACTGAGTCGCTGTGTGACGGCCCTCACCGACGCGACGATGATCGCCTGCCCGTCGCTCGCCAATGCGTGGCGGGCAACGATACGGTCCGCCATCGTTGAGATGCTCGGGGAGACATGCTCGAACGGCAAGGTCTCCCAGGCGGGAAGGTGATGCACCTCCGTTGCGAACAGGGCGACGTCTTCAGCGAGATCCTCTGCCTCGCGCTCCCCCGGCACGACTCCGATGACCTTACGTCCCGTGCGACTTGCGATGCCGGCGAGGACGACGGAACGCAGCGCTGGGGGTACCACGAACCGGCCTGGAATTGGCGGGATGAGACCACGGCCGAAGCGTTCGAGCACGGAGATGAGGGGTGCGCCCACGAGAAGGCATCGTACCGACCGATCGGGCCAACCCGTCAGCGCTGTGTGAGACCCTCATCGACAAGCCATTCGACGATCCGTTTGAACGTCTCGTCGAGCGGGGTGTATGCCATCCCCAGTTCGCTGATTGACAGCGAGGCGTCGAACCGCTGGCCGTGGAGGAGGGTTCGGAGCATCTCGGTGCAGATCGGACGGTCTCTTCCGATCAATCCTGCGGCCGCCGCGATCGGAGCTGCGATCACGCCGACCCACGGTGGGAGGATGACCGGATCGATGGCGCGACATGCTGCCTCTCCGAGCATGGCCACCGCTTCGCGGATCCCGACCGACGCTCCGCTGACGAGATACCGCCTTCCCTGTTTCCCGCGGATCGCAGCGGCAAGGTGAGCCCGGGCAGTATCGCGGATGTCGACGATCGAGAGCGTCGTATCGATCACGATCGGTCGCTGCATGCCCAGCGCATAACGGAGCAGCAGCGCCGACCCGTCGGCCCGGCCGGGACCCTGCACGGACGACGGATTGACCGCGACCGCTTCGATGCTTTGCGCCTCCGCCTCATCGAAGAATGCTCGCTCACCGAGGTATTTCGACCGTGCGTAGTGCGAGAGGAATCGACCGGTGTGAGGGGTCTTTTCATCGGCGACCACACCCGCCGGTTCTCCGATCGCCGCAGCGGATGACGTCAGAACGACTCTCCGAACACCGGTGTCGGCCGCGGCTCGGACAACTGCCCGCACGAGATCGACGTTGACCCGGTACATCGGTCCAGGATCGCCCGGGCACATCGTGTTGACACCGGCCACGTGATAGACGACGTCGCACCCGGACATGCCCGTGTGGAGTGCTTCCTCGTTGGACAGGTCACCCCGAACCGGCGTGCCACCATTTCCGGTTACGGTGGTGGCTGCCACATCCGAGCGGGCCAGTCCGCGAACATCGATCCCCGAGCCAACAAGATGTCGGATGACCGCTCCCCCGACGAACCCCGACCCCCCGGTGACAAAGGAGGTCATCGGGTTCGGCGACCTGAGACCGCTGGTCGGTACTGAGTACCGGGTACTGAGTACTGAGTACTTGAACAGCACGTTGCGGGTCGTGGCCTACGGCCGACCCTCACTGCTGGCCCCTCCCCCTCTGGGTAGTGAATACGGATCGGAACTTTGCGAAGTAGTCGCCGGCCGAGATGACGGTTGAAACAACGGCGGCCGCCATCAGCCACTCGTCGATTCTCCACGGTCCGACCGAGATGTCCAGGCGGAGGATCGCGAAAGAGATCGCAGTGAACTGGAGGGCCGCCTTCGACTTGCCCCACATGCTTGGTGGGACGGTCCCCTGGTCGAGTGCAGCGACGCTTCTGAGCCCCATGATGGCGATCTCGCGCCCGATGATGATGAACGCGACCCATGTGGAGACTGTTCCTATTTCGACGAGCGCCAGCAAGGCCCCTGCCACGAGGATCTTGTCCGCGACGGTGTCGAGAAACGCACCGAGCGTGCTTGTGAGCTGCCAGCGTCGTGCCAGATACCCGTCGGCGAAGTCGGTGAGCGCCGCGATCACGAACACGACCGTCGCAAGGAGCCGCATGCCCTGATCGTCTGGAGCGACAAGGATGAGCGCCATAGCGACCGGGGTGAGGATCAGTCGCGAGATGGCAAGAAGGTTCGGAATCGACATGCGTGTCAGATAGTAAGCGTTCCGGCGGTCCGACTACTCGACCCACCCCATCGACCGATCGACTGCCTTGCGCCACTCCCGATACCTCAGCTCTCGATCAGCCGGATCCATCTCGGGAGTGAACGTTCGATCCTCTTCCCAGTGAGAGGCGATCTCATCGAGGCTTTCCCAGAAGCCGACGGCGAGACCGGCGGCGTACGCCGCGCCGAGCACGGTCGTCTCGTTGATCTTCGGTCGAACGACGTCGACGTCGAGCATGTCGGCTTGGAACTGCATGAGGAGGTCGTTCACGACCATCCCCCCGTCGACTTTCAATCTGGAGAGAGCGACGCCACTGTCGGCTTCCATGGCCTCGAGCACATCCCGGCTCTGGAAAGCAGTCGACTCGAGAACGGCTCGTGCCAGGTGGCTGCGATTCGCGAACCGTGTGAGACCGGTGATGACACCGCGGGCGTCGTCGCGCCACCACGGAGCGAACAGACCGGAGAACGCAGGGACGAAGTAGACACCACCGTTGTCCTCGACCTCGAGAGCAAGATCCGTGATCTCCTCAGCCGAATCGATCATCCGAAGGTTGTCACGCAGCCACTGCACTCCTGCGCCGGCGATTGCGATCGATCCTTCCAAGGCGTAGTGTGCCGGCTCCCCCGTCCGCTGGTATGCGACCGTGGTGATCATCCCGTTCTCCGATCGAACCGCCTGCTCGCCGGTATTCAGGAGCAGGAAACACCCGGTGCCGTAGGTGTTCTTGGCGGTGCCCGGGTCGAAACATGCCTGTCCGAACAGTGCGGCCTGCTGATCGCCGAGGATCCCGGCGAACAGAACGTCGCTCAGCGGATCTCGTGAGGGTGCTATCACACCGGACGATGGGACGATGAGGGGAAGCAATGATCGCGGCACGCCGACCGCGTCGAGCAGGGTGTCATCCCACGAAAGCGTCTCGAGATCCATGAGCAGGGTGCGGCTGGCGTTCGTGACGTCCGTCACGTGTTCACCCGTCAGATTCCACGCCACCCACGTGTCCATCGTCCCGAAAGCCAGATCTCCGTCGTTGGCTCGCGCCCGGAGTTCGGCGTCGTGATCGAGGAGCCACCTGATCTTCGGTCCTGCGAAGTAGGTAGCGAGTGGAAGACCCGTCTGGTCACGGAATCGGTCGGCGCCTGCGTCGCCGCCCAGCTCCCGGCAGAGCTCGGCGGTCCTGACATCCTGCCAGACCACGGCATTGCCGAAGGGTTCGCCGGTCTTGCGTGACCAGAGCAGGGTCGTCTCGCGCTGGTTCGTAACACCGACCGCTGAGATGTCCGCAGGCGAGGCGTCGATCTGGTCAAGCGCCTCGCCGATGACGTCGGTGACGTTCGATCGGATCTCTACCGGGTCGTGCTCCACCCAACCGGGCTGGGGGTAGATCTGTCGGTGTTCCCGCTGCGCCATCGCAACGATCGCCCCGTGATGGTCGATCAGAGCGCACCGTGAACTGGTCGTTCCCTGGTCGATCGCTGCAACATAGGAACCCATCACCGCACCTCTCAGTCGTTCATCTCTCCAGCGCTCTGCCTGGCGGCGTCACCACCGTCTCGTGCGAATGTCTCGAGGACGCCGACGCCCCGAGCGATGGCGTCGTCGATGGCGGACCGTTCGACCTTAGCGAATCGACCGAGCACGTAATCGGCGGGGTCGACACGATCGGGAGGACGGCCGACGCCGATCTTCAGTCGCCAGAATTCCTTCGTGTCGAGAGAACCGACCAGAGATCGGATGCCGTTGTGCCCGCCTGCACCACCTCCGAGCTGAACCCGAAGCTTCCCGAATGGGAGATCGATGTCATCGTGGACGACCAGCAGTCGATCCCCGTCGATTCGCTCGTAGCGGACCAGCGGAGCGACGGCTTGACCGCACTCGTTCATGAAGGTGCGCGGCAACGCGAGAACGGTCCGAACATCGTCGAAACGGATCTCCGCGATGTCGGCCCGGATTCCCAACCGAGCACGCTTGAACTTGGCGTTCGGCGCAGCGGCGATGACGACCTCGGCGCCAACGTTGTGGCGGGTACCGTCGTAGCGGGAACCGGGGTTCCTCAGGCCGACGATGAGTCTCGTCGTCACGCGACCCGGTCAGCCTTTGTCGGTATCGGCTTTGGCTGCGTCCTCTTCGACTTCTTCGCCCTCTTCGACTTCTTCGCCCTCTTCGCCCTCGAGCAGATCCTCCGGGACCTCCTCTTCTTCAACGATGGCGGGCAGCAGCACGGTCAACAGCGGCCGGTCCTCATCCGTGGAGTACGTCACACCCTCGATCTCCGGAAGGTCCGAGACCTTGACGATGTCGCCTATGCCGAGTTCGGAGATGTCGAAGGTGATCGATGAAGGAATGGCCGCTGGGAGCGCCATGATCGTGACCGAGGTCTCCATCGTCTCGACGAACCCGCCTTCCTCCTTGATGCCGATCGGTGTGCCGACGTACTCGATGCCGACTTCGGCCTCGATCTCCACGTCGAGCGAGACCATGATGAAGTCGAGGTGGGTGATATCTCCCCGAACCGGGTCGCGCTGAATCTCTCGAGCAACAGTGAGAATGTCGCTGCCTCCGTCGATCTCGACGTTGATGAGTGCGTTCATCCCGGCATCGGTGTGCAGGACGGCGTGCAGAGCGCGACTCTGGACGGCGACCTGTTGTGTGTCGAGTCCCTTGCCGTAGACGACGGCTGGAATCTGGCCGTCGCGACGCATGCGGCGTGCGGGTCGGCTTCCGAATCCGGTGCGCTTGAGAGCGCGCAAGGTCTCTTGCTGCATGATGAGGGCTCCTCGGAGAACGTTTGGGGGTTCCCAGAGTGTAGGGGGACGATACGGACAAAGCACATGAGGGAGTCGGTAGAAAGTAGAAAGACAAGACCCGCGAGCGTTGCCGGGGTCTTTCTACTTTCTACTTTCTACTGCTCAGGAAGCTCAGACGAACCTTTCGGACGGGGTTGTCTTCGTTCGGGTCTACCAGGACGATGGATTGCCACGTTCCCAGAGCGAGGCGACCATCGGTCACCGGTACGATCGTCGATGGGGCAACGAATCCCGGCATGACGTGGTCGGCTCCGTGTCCGGGAGATCCGTGGCGGTGACGATAGCGACGGTCGTCCCTCGGCAGCATCGCGTCGATCGCATCCATCAGGTCGTCATCGCTCCCTGCCCCCGTCTCGATCACCGCGACACCGGCGGTTGCGTGTGGAACGAAGACGTTGAGCAGGCCGTAACCCTTGCCTGCAACGAATCGAGCTGCATCAGATGTGAGATCGAAGACGCCTCTCCGGTATCCGGTCTCGATCGAGAGGATCTCAGTGTCCACGGGTCCCCGTCAGACGTTCTCGCCCTGGAATATCTCACTCACCGAGGCGTCCGCGAAGATCGCATTGACCGCTCCCGCGAGGATCGGCCCGACGGAGAGCACGGTGATCTTGTCGAGAGCGAGGGCGTCGGGGGGAACGGGGAGCGAGTTCGTGATGACGAGTTCATCGACCGGGGCGTCCTTGATTCGCTGAACTGCCGGAGGGGACAGAACCCCATGGGTCGCAACGACCCTGACCGATAGAGCCCCGCGTCGCTTGAGCAAGTCGGCGGCTCCGACCACCGTTCCGGCCGTGTCGATCATGTCGTCGACGATGATGCAGTGTCGATCCCTCACGTCACCGACAACCCACAGTGTCGAAGCCTCGTTCCGCACGTCGGCGGCTCGGCGCTTGTGAACGAAGGCGACCCTCGCACCCAGGTGCGCTGCGTGCCGTGAAGCCAGTTTGACCCTGCCCGAATCCGGCGAGACCATCGTCGTGGGGCCTTCTGTGGTCTTCGACAGGTAGTTGGCGAAGAGCTGAAGAGCCGTGAGGTGGTCGAACGGCTTGTCGACGAAACCCTGGATCTGACCCGTGTGGAGGTCGAGGCTCACGATGCGATCGGCACCGGCGGACACGAACAGATCACCCATCATGCGGGCTGAGATCGGCTCGCGAGGCCGCCCCTTCTTGTCCTGTCTGGCATAGCCGTAAAAGGGCACGACCGCCGTGATTCGCTTCGTCGACGCCCGCTTGAGAGCGTCGATCATGATCAACTGCTCCATGATGTTGAAGTTGATCGGTCGCGTGTGGCTTTGGATCACGAAGGCGTCCGCGCCGCGAACGCTCTCGGTGTAGTGGATGTAGATCTCGCCGTTGGCGAAGACCGACCGTTCCACACCCCCGAGTTCGACACCGAGGATGTTCGCCACCTCCTCGGCAAGGGGTTCGTTCGCTGAACCCGAGAACACCATCAACCGCTTTTGGCTCCGAAGCTCCATCACTTCCCGTCCCGAGACGCCCGACGCTTCCTAGTCTCAGCGTAGCCAGGGATCTCTCGCTGAGGCGAACGCTCGATGGCAAGCGCCCCGGGAGAGACGTCGTGAGTGATGACGGACCCGGCACCCGTGTACGCGTCGTCTCCGATGGTCACCGGCGCGACGAGCATCGTGTCTGAGCCAATCTTCACGCGATCTCCGATCTTGGTCTTGTGCTTCTCGAAACCGTCGTAGTTTACGGTCACGGTGGCTGCCCCGATATTGGAGGCTTCGCCGATCGTCGTATCCCCGATGTAGCTGAGATGCGGGACCTTGGATCCGACCCCAACCTGCGAATTCTTGATCTCGACGAACGCACCGGCTTTCGATCCTTCCCTGAGGTCGGCACCCGGCCTCAGGTAGGTGAATGGCCCAACCGTCGCCTTCGGTCCGACGACGGCCCCGTCGAGCACTGAGAAGCGCACGGTCGCGCCGGGAGCGATCGACGTCCCTCTGGCATGGACGTTCGGTCCAACAGCGGCTCCGGCGCCGACCGTCGTGTCCCCCTCGAGGTAGACGTCCGGGTAGATCGTCGCACCGGGATCGACCGCGACCCCGGCGTCGATGTAGACGCGAGAAGGATCGATCATTGCGACACCATCGGCCATGAGCCGGTCGTTGATGCGCTGTCTTAGGACCTCCGATACACCCGCGAGTTGGGCGTGCGAGTTGACACCGGTTCCTTCAACCGTGTCGGTGACCACGCCGACAACTCGATGTCCATCTGCGTTGAGGATCGCGATCACGTCGGTGAGGTAGTACTCGCCCTGGCTGTTGTCCCGACCGAGCCGGTCGAGCGCATCCGTGAGGAGTTCGGCGTCGAACGCGTACACGGAGGTGTTCACCTCGTCGATGCCGCGCTGTCGAGCGTCGGCGTCACGGTGTTCAACGATTCCGATGACCTGGTCGCCACGGCGTTCGATCCGTCCGTAGCCGGTCGGGTCGTCCATCTTCACGGTGAGAACCGTGGCGGCCGCTCGTTGGGTTCGGTGGGTTTCGACGACCGATGCGAGCGTGTCGGCTTCGAGCAACGGCATGTCGCCAGGAACGACGAGGATCGTGTTCACGGCATCGCCGCAGCCGTTGAGTCCGACGCGCACTGCATCGCCCGTGCCGAGTTGAGGTTCCTGGACAACGCTCACGGTTGTAGATGGCAGCGCCTCGATGACCGCATCGGCTCCGTGGCCGATCACAGCGACCGTCTCGTCCGCGTCGAGTGGCTCAGCGGCGGCCAGTACCCATGCGAGGAGACTCCGACCGGCGGCGCGGTGGAGCACCTTGGGCAGTTCCGACTTCATCCGCGTGCCCTTCCCTGCGGCGAGCACGATCACAGCGAGATTCATTGGACCTCCATCGGACGTAGCTGGGGGGACAGGGCTCGAACCCGTACTGGGTGGACCAAAACCACCTGTGCTACCTGTTACACCACCCCCCAGTGG